>JAIQFR010000001.1 GCA_020073205.1 Terriglobia bacterium | reverse complement strand
CGCCGCGAGCCTGAGACGGCGGGACGCCATCGTCCAGCTGGTGATCCACGACGACGGAGTCGGCTTCGACCCGGATCGTCGCGCGGCGAGCCGAAAAGGAAAGGGGGGCCTGGGTCTCCTCGGCATGCGCGAGCGAGCGACCTCCGTGGGCGGCACCCTCAGGATCAGATCCAGCCGCCGCGACGGCACGGAAGTCGAGCTGAGCGTTCCCGTGCCGTCGAGCGCCACGGCGCCCAACTGAGCGGGCGCATGTCCGTTCCACCCCGCCGGGGAGGCGCCGCGCGGGACGGGACCCATCTCGGAGGTCATCCGCATGGTCAGCCAGACCGCGACCGACCCGGCCGGCGCCCGACCGGCGTCTCCCGCCGTTTTCGCCACGGACTACTACCGGTTCCACCGTCCACATCTCCATCTGACTCGCCCTTTCGGTGCGGACGGGTTCGGGCGGCGCGCCGAGGCCTTCGCCCGCTATTTCGGCACGCCGGGCTTCGTGGTCGGGCAGACCGTGATCGTCGCTCTGTGGATCGCCGTCAATGCGGCGGGATACGCCCGTTTCGACGTGTACCCTTTCATCCTGCTCAATCTCGTGTTCAGCCTCCAGGCGGCGTACGCCGCCCCGCTCATCCTGCTGGCCCAGACCCGCCAGGCCGACCGCGACAAGGTGCATGCGGACGCGGATGCGCAGCATCGCGAGGAGCTGGCCCGCGTGAACGCGGAGCGGCAGGAGATCGCGGCGCGCCAGTCCGACAAGCTGCAAGAGCTGCTCGAGGCCAACACGCAGCTCACGGAAGACGTGCAGACGATGGCCGCCCGCATCGACACGTTGACGCGCGAGATCCACGGCAAACTCGTCGCCTCGTGACGACGAAACGGCTCGATTCGGTCGACGACGCCCCCGGTGCGGATTCCAGAGCGACGACCCGAGGAGCGCCTGTCGGTGACCGGGTTGATCGACTCCGAGTTCGAGGTCTCCCCGAGGTTACCGCGCAGCCGAACCCGCCCCAACGACGCGCAGGCCGTTGATGATCGATCGGACTCCGGTCACCGAGCGAGCAGCGTAGACTCTCGCGGAGTTGCCCTCCCACGCCGGCACGGTGCCGGTCAGCCAAACGACGCCGTCCTTCACCATCACGCGGATATCCGAGTTCGCCCGGGCATCGAGATCCAGCAGGGCCTTCTCCACGCCCCGCCGAATCACCTCGTCCCCCGAGTCACCGGGATTGTGGCGGACCGAGGACACCCCCTTGATCGGTGTCCTCGAGCTTTGCGGCGCGGGCAGGGCGGCAACCTCGAGGGCGGCCTTCGCCTTCATCGTGATCCATGCATCGGGGTGCGACTCCGCGCGGGCGACGGCGATCGGCAGGAATGCCAATGTCATGACGAACAGGGTGCTCCTGACGCTGAACGCATGTCTGCGGCTCATCCGAGTCTCTCCTTACCGGGCATCCGCCGCCGATTCGGCGTCTCGCCGATCTTCGAGCGGCGCGGGCCGTCGTCCCGAGGCTCGCCCGGACGCCCCAACTGTCAGGCTAGGTCAAGGACCGACGGCTCCCCATGGGGTGAAATCCTACCCGCGCCGCGACGGGATCGCTTCGCGACGGGAGGGGTGACGTCGGAAAGACGCGACCCCTTCACCGACCACGGCGCCGACCGCGGCGGCCACGAGGATGCCCGGTACACTTCCCTGACCGTCGTCGCTCATGGGTTCCCCACTTTCGGTTGACGGAGCCGCTTCCGGTTCAGCAGCACCTGCGCGAACACCTCGAGCCCTCTCCGAAGAAGGCGAATGCCGCGAGTCGCCGCGAAGATGGGCGGTTCCACCGCGGCTCCGATCTCCTCCACCAGATGATCCGCCCGCTCGGACCAGTGGCGTGCCGTATCGATGATTCCTTCCACTTCCATCCTCCGCTCCTGCGCACGCCCTGTGAGATCGCGGAGCCTGTTCACGAGGTCTCGCGTCTCCTGGGCCAGGGGCTTCATCTCCGCCTCGAGCTCCTCGACCGTTCCGACGAGGCGCTCGAGCTGCTTGCGAGACCGGAGCAGCGTTCCGACGAGGACCGGTACGGACACCACGATCGCGAGCGACGCCACGTACAAGGCCACCTCTAGCGCCACGGGTAGCTGATGTTCCATCGTTCCTCCAGGATTCAGTGGGCGATCTTGCGCGAAGGCCCAGCGACTCTCCGACCCCGAACAGCACGGCCAGGTCGCTGCACAGAGGGGACGCCTTGATCTTAGCGAGCGCGTGCCCCTCGAGCTGGCGCACGCGCTCGCGAGACAGGCGGAGCCGCACGCCGACCTGCTCGAGCGTCCGTGCGGCCTCGGGTCCGAGCCCGAATCGCATCCGGATGATCGTCTCCTCGCGGGGATTGAGTTCCCGGAGAATCGACTCGACGCGCTGCGTGACCTCGCGCTGCGAAGCTCGGGCGAACGGCGAAGGGGCCTGCTGGTCGGGGATGAACTTCGCCAGGTCGTAGCCCTCGCAATCGCCGGCGCCGCCCTCGAGCGGCATCGGCTCCCGCCCGAGGGAGAGCGCATGATCGACCTTGCCCACCGGCATCCTGAGCTGCGTCGCGATATCGCGCGGCGTCGCCTTCCGTCCGAGGCGATGGTTCAGATCGCGCGCGGCGAGTTCGATCTTGCGGATCCTCTCGTTCACGTGCACGGGGATGCGGATCGTCCGCGACTTCTCCGCGATCCCCCGCTCGACGCCCTGCTTGATCCACCAGAACGCGTAGGTCGAGAACTTGTGGCCTCGCTCGTGCTCGAACTTCTCCACGGCCCGCAGGAGCCCCACGTTCCCTTCCTGGATGAGATCCATCACGGGCAGTCCGTTGTTCGCGTACCTCTTCGCGATGTGCACGACCAGTCGTAGGTTGGCGAGGATGAGAGCGTCCCGGGCGTCGTTCAGGGAGGTCTTGTGGGTCCGGATCTCGCGGAGCGCGGAGGCCACCGTGGTGTCCGGGCGATTGGGGGCGTAGTGCACGAGCTTGCGGAGGAAGCTCTCGAGCTGACTCAGCGGCCATGCGGCGCCGAGCTTCGGCCCGGACTCGTCCCCCTCGAGGACGATCTCGCGGCAGCTCTCGGGCAGGGCCTGCGCCAGCTTCGCGATCACCAGCCGAGCGCCCTTGAGCTGGCTGGCGAGCCTCGCTTCGTTCTGCTCGTCGAGCAGCGGGGTCAGGCCCATCTCCTGGAGGTAGAGCCGCAGCATCGGTGACGCCGCCCTCAGGACTCCCCTTCTCTTCCCCGGCAAGGCCGGCTCGCTCTCGCGCGAGACGCTCTCGACGGGGTCGGTCGGTTGCGACCGAGGTGGCTTCATGGGCGCTGTCCTCCTCGGCATGGAAATTCGTCGATCCTCATGCGTTGGGACCGTACGCCGTGGAGGCGGACTCATCCATGGGGTGTAACCCTACCGCGTCGCGCGTGATGTCGCGCAACAGCGGCGACGGACCTCCGCCGCTGGGGCTGAGCGTCGTCAGAGCCCCGTGTACGCCCTTCGTCGGCAACCCGCCATCCACGCCGAGAAGTGCTCGAAGCCGATCGTCTCCGTCGGCCCTCGGCAACGCCCGGAGCTTCTCCGGACGATCTCGTCATCCTCGGCCAGGATCGCGGTCGTGGGATCCATGGGACGACACCCCCAGCACGGGCGGGCACTCCCGCGCTTCGATTCCGGCGCGACGAACGTGTCGCGGACGTGGCTGGTAGGGTTTCGCCCCATGGTGGGCGTCCGGCTCGCCAAGTATCGTTCAAGACGAGATGAGATACTCCGCCCTGGGCATCGCCGTGGACCCGCCTGGCACCTGGGCGAACCTCGCCCACCGGACCGTGCTCAAGAAGCCGTACGCGAGCGTGGCCGCGAACGGTCACGCGACGGGACGGCGGAGGAACCCGTGAAACGAAGTCGTCGCGTTCGGCGACGTCATCGGCGACCCGATCAACGCGACGATCGGATCTCGCAGCAGATCAAAGCACGTAACCGGCAGCGACGGAGGCAGCCCACATGAAAGTAATTGGAATCGCCAGCACCGCCATTCTGTCGTTGCTTCTCGGAATCGCAGCCCCGGCGTATGCACAGCAAGAGCAACAGAGCGATAAGAAAGACCATTCCGAGCAGCAACAGGGCAAGCAAGAGAAAGCCAAACCCGCGCAGCAGCATGCCAAACAGCAACCGCAGTCGGGCCGAGAACGACAGCAGCCCCAGCGCGCCCAGCAACAGCAGCAGCAGCAGAAGAAACAGCGGCAGCGCGCCAAACAGCAGCCGTCGTCGAGCCCGGTCCGGCAGCAGCCCCAGCGCGCCCAGCAAACACGGGGCCGTGCACAACCACAGCACCTTCAGGAGCAGCAGCGCGTTCAGCAGAGCGCCTGGCAGCAGCATCGCGCACGGAGCTGGCAATCGGACCACCGCACCTGGCAGCAACGTGGCGGCTACGACGGCTACCGCATCCCCGGCGACCGCTTCCGCGGGTACTTCGGGCCGGAACATGGGTTCCGAATCTCCGGCCTCCCGTTTCTTGTCATGGGCGGATATCCCCGTTTTCAATTCGGCGGCTATTGGTTCAGTCTCGTCGACCCGTGGCCGGAATACTGGGCGAACGACTGGTACGCCACCGACGACGTGTACGTCAACTTCGTCGATAACGGTTACTACCTTTTCAATCGCAGGCATCCGGACGTCGGAGTCGCGATTCGCATCTCGATGTGACGGGCCGACCCGGTGCAGCCTCGGGAGAGGCTGCGCCGGTTGATGAAAAAGCCCGTCGGAGCGCAGGGCAGGAAGGAGTGAGACATGCGTGGATCGGCCCGTGCGATGGCGCTTCTTCTCGTCGTGCTCATGTGCAGCAGCGCTTCGTTCGCGTATTCCGTCCTGACGCACGAGGAGATCGTGGACCTGGTCTGGACCGATGGGATCCAGCCCCTCCTGCTCAAGCGATATCCGGGACTTCCGGAAGACCAGATCAGGGAGGCGCATGCCTACGCGTACGGCGGCGCGGTCATCCAGGATCTCGGCTACTACCCGTTCGGCAGTCGAGAGTTCAGCGACCTGGTTCATTACGTTCGTAGCGGTGACTTCGTTCGCGAGTTGCTGGCCGAGAGCCAGGACGTGGACGAATACGCCTTCGCGCTAGGCTCGTTATCGCATTATGCGTCGGATATCGCCGGTCACCCGGCGGTCAACCACGCCGTCGCGATCGCTTATCCGAAGCTACGAGCGGAGTTCGGCGAGTCGGTTAGGTACGCCCAGAACAAGAGGGCGCACCTGAAAACGGAGTTCGGGTTCGACACGGTGCAGGTCGCGAAGAACCGTTACGCGTCGAAGCAGTACCACGATTTCATCGGGTTCCAGGTGTCCAAATCCTTGCTGGAGCGGGTCTTTCCCGTCGTCTACGGCGTGGAGTTGAAAGACGTGCTCGCCCACGAGGATCTGGCGGTGGGCTCGTATCGCTTCGCCGTCAGCCGTCTGATTCCGCAAATGACACAAGTCGCGCTCAGAACCCATAAGAAGGAACTGAGGTACGAATCGCCGAATTTCGCGAAGCAGAAGTTCCTGTACCGTCTTTCCCGCTCGGACTACGAGAGGGAGTGGGGAAAGGACTACGTGAAACCAGGCTTGGGCACGCGGATCCTGTCAGCTCTCCTGCGATTCGTGCCGAAGATCGGTCCCTTCAGGAAGCTGGGCTTCAACAGCCCGACTCCGGAAACGGAAGATCTGTACATCAAGAGCATCAACACGACCGTCGATCAGTACCGGGCCTTTCTCGAGGGAGTGCGCGCGGGCACGCTGGTGCTTCCCAATTGCGACCTGGATACGGGCCACGCGACCGAGGCGGCGGAATACTCGCTCACGGACGACACCTACGCGAAGCTGCTGGCGCAGCTGGCAGAGCGGAAGTTCGACCTGACGTCGCCGGAGCTGAGAGCCGACATCCTGAAGTTCTATTCCGACCTCTCCGTCCCGATCGAGACGAAGAAGGACCGGGCTCGCTGGCAGAGCATGATGACGTCGCTTGACCTGTTGATTTGCGTGGAGCCGGTGTCGACCGTGGCGAGCGACTCTGCACGCTGACCGCCGTCATCCGGCCCGGCGAGAGCCCGCCAGATCGAGCCGCCGGACCGGCCCCTTCACGCGAGCGGTCGGGGAGAGCGTCCCCGAGTCCGGGCATTGATCCGACGAGACCCGAGCTGGACCGAGTCTAGCGCGATCGGGAAAAGCCCGGGAACGGCTAATCGATCGTGAACCGGACCCGGCTTTCGACGATCCCCGCGTTGATGGCGTAGCGGGTGAGACCAGCGGTGTCATGGATGTCCAGCTTGCTCATGAGATGCTGTCGATGCTTCTCGACCGTCTTGATGCTGATGCCGAGCTCGGCCGCCGCCTGCTTGTTGGCGAGCCCTTCGGCGATCAGCTGGAGAATCTCGATCTCACGCGAGGTCAGGCCGGGGGCGATCTTCTTGTGTCGTCCCGTCGCTCCATGGAAGGAATGGTCCGGACGATCCGCGAGCCTCTTGGCGATGGCCGGGCTGAAGTACTTCTTCCCGTTGTGAACCTCGCGAATCGCCTTGGCGAGAACGAGGGCGGACGACTGTTTGAGCAGGTATCCCGCCGCGCCCAGCTCGATCACCTGCTCGACGTACGCGTCATCGCCGTGCGCGGAAAGGACGATGACCTTGGTGGCGGGCAGCGCCTGGAGAATCTGCCGGGTGGCTTCGAGGCCGTTGAGCAGCGGCATCGCGATGTCCATGACGACCACCGCGGGCAGGAGCTTCCGGGTCAACTGCACGGCTTCGCGGCCGGTCTTCGCTTCGCCGACCACCTCGATGTCGTCGTCCATCTCCAGCAGCACCCGCAGCCCTTCTCGGACGACCGTGTGATCATCGGCCAGCAACACGGTGATGGGCTTCATTTCCTGGCCTCGAGTCGAGCGTTCGGCGATCCGCCGCGCCCGCCGTCGCACGGAATCTGCGCGCTCAGGGTGGTGCCCTTGCCCGGCGCGGATCGGACGGCGAAGGTGCCGCCGACCATCTCGACACGTTCCTGCATGCCGATCAGTCCCAGCCGCCCGACCCTCCGGGAGTGGAGCACTCGTTCCACCTGAAACGACCTTCCGTCGTCGTGGATCTCCATGTGAACGACGCCCCGGATCTTCCGAATGCTCACCGTCACCCGGCTGGCTTCCGCGTGCTTTTCGACGTTGGTGAACGCTTCCTGCGCCACGCGATAGAGCACCGTTCGCTTGTCGCCGCTCAGCTGCTCGACCGCGACGAACGCCGTGAAGTCGACGGGAATGCGCGTCCGCTTCGTGAAGCCCTTCATGAACGAATGGAGGGCGGGAATGAGCCCGAGGTCGTCCAGGATCGGCGGACGCAATTCGCGCGCGAACCGATGCACCGTCTTCATCGACCGTTCCACGAGCCGCTGCGTGCTGGAGATCGTTCCCTTGAGGCCCGTGGTGTTGACGGTGGCTTCCTTCTTCAAGGTCGCCAGCTTGACGTTGATCGCCGTGAGGATCTGGCCGACCTCATCGTGGAGCTCGCGGCTGATCCTCTTCCGCTCCTCCTCCTGCGAGGACAGAAGCTCGTGGGAAAGGCGTCGAAGGTGCTCCTGCATGTGACGGGATCTCTCCAGCAACTGGACGTAATGTCGCTCGCTCTTCTCGAGGGCTTCCTGGACCGCCTCTCGGAGGTCGATCTCGCGTCTCAGTCGCAGCCGGAGTGCCGCCAGCGCGACCGTGCGCCGGCGCGTGGTCAAGCTCGGTCGATCGGATACGCCGTTGTTCTCCAGCGCGGCGCGGCGAGCGATCTCGAACGGTGCGAGCGCCTCGACGCAGAACGCCGCCGCGAGCTTGACCATCCCGGCTCTGCCGCCGGATGACGAGCGCCGAGGCAGGAGGGTGAACAACGCGCGCTCGTGGATTCCGACCAAATCCGAAATGTCCAGGCCGACTTCCATGGCCTCGGTTCCGAGGCTACGCGCCGTCCGCGGGTTCGTCCTCGACTTCAAGACCAGGTGCTTCTGCAACGCCGCCGTGTATCGTCGCGACAACCCGAACGAGTTACCTTCGGATTTGGATCTCATGCGCCACCTCGGCGGAAGCTCCTCTGCCGTGCGCGACCCTTCGCCGGGCGTGTCGCCGGACGACACACCGAAAGCGAAGCGATTATCCGGCCGTCGCCTCGATCTGTCCATGGGGCGAAACCCTACCCGCGCGACCGTGCGGCTCGAGGTAGGGATTCACCCCATCGTAACGCACCGGCGCGTCGCGTAGCGTAGACCTTGGACCGAGGAGAAAGGAGACGACCATGTTGTGGACGATTGCCGTGGTTCTGGGAATCCTGTGGCTACTGGGGTTCCTGTCCAGCTACACGATGGGAGGGTTCATTCACATCCTGCTGGTGCTCGCAATCATCACGGTGCTGATCAGGGTCATCCAGGGGCGACGCGTGCTGTCGTAGACAGCCGTCGGCCGGGCTCGGAGCCCTCGAGGGCTCGATGAGGGCGAAGAGGCGATTCGCAGTCGTTTGGATCATGTCAGTTGAACCGGAGGTACTGTCTTGAGATACATCAGACTTGCGTTTCTCGTGATCGCAGCCGTGGTTCTCGCGGGCGTTCTTGCGCAGCCGGCGCGCGCCGACGTCTCGTTCGACGTGTCCTTCTCCAATCTGAACCAGCACGGATCCTGGCTCGTCTCGGCGCAGTACGGGCACGTCTGGCAGCCGAGGGAATACAACCGGGAGTGGAACCCCTACTACGACGGCCACTGGGTCGACACCGACATGGGTTGGGCGTGGGTCTCGGACTACGAGTGGGGAGCCATTCCGTATCACTACGGGACGTGGTACGCCGATCCGGAGGCAGGGTGGGTCTGGGTCCCGGGGAGCGTCTGGGCGCCGTCCTGGGTCGTCTTCCGTACCGATTCCGATTACATCGGGTGGGCTCCCGTGCCTCCGGGCTTCTCCGTGGGCATGGCGGTCAACCTGGGAGGGGCCTCGAGCTTCGTATTCGTCTCGTCCCATGATTTCCTCGCGCCGAGAATTCGCGCGTCGATCATCCCCATGGACCGCTCGAGCCTGTTCATCAACAACACGACGGTGGTTAACAACATCGTGGTCCAGAACAACGTCGTGATCAATCGCGGCCCCGACGTCCGGATCATCGAGAAGGCCACCGGTCGCACCGTCCGTCAGGAGCCCATCGAGAGCGTCGCCAGAGTGGCGCCATTCGACCACGTCAGCCGCGCTCAACTGGCCATGGCCCCCGAGAGGGCGAAACAGGGCGTCCGAGTCGCGGAGCCGGTTCCCGCCAGCCGCCCACTGCCGGTCGCCGACCAGCGCGGGATCCCCCAGCAGCGCACCTCACCGGCGGACCCGTCGAAGCCTCTGAACGCGCTTCCGGTGGCCCGACCGAACGCTCAGAAGCCGGCGACTCCGGCCGCCGCGGGGATGCCGAGTGGAGCCACCGACAGCGCACAGAAGGCCAGGAATAATGCGTCCGCGGAGCAGAATGCGAGCGCTCAGCGAAATGCCAACGCAAAGGCGACGGAGAGTGCGAACGCACAGCGGAACGCCAACGCGAAGGCGACGCAGAGCGCCAACGCGCAGCGGGACGCCAATGCGAAGGCGGCGCAGAGCGCCAGCGCACTGCGGAGCGCCAGGGGGAGCGCGGAGCAGAATGCGAGCGCTCAGCGAAATGCCAACGCAAAGGCGACGGAGAGTGCGAACGCACAGCGGAACGCCAACGCGAAGGCGACGCAGAGCGCCAGCGCACTGCGGAGCGCCAGGGCGAACGCGGAGCAGAGTGCCAGCGCACAGCGGAACGCCAACGCGAAGACGACGCAGAGCGCGAACGCACAGGCGAACGCCAACGCGAAGGCGGGGCAGAGCGCGAACGCACAGGCGAACGCCAACGCGAAGGCAGACCAAGTCGCGAAGGCACAGCCGAAAGCCAAAGCGAAGCCGGACGCGAAGGCCAAGAAGGACAACCAGGACAAGAAGGATCAGAGCTCCGACAAGGGCACCACGCCGGAGCCGAAGGAAGGAAGCCAGCAGTAGATGGAAGAAGATGGCCGTTGGTCCCCGTCATCGGGCTCGTCGCGACACCGGCGACGGGCTCGATGCCGCGTCTCACGCTGGACCCGCGGCCCCGGGTAGCGACGTAGGGGGTCTCCGACATCGGCAAGATACGGGAGGACTTCGATGAGAACGAAGACGGTAGTTGCTGTCATCTTGATCGCTCTGGGCATCGTGGCGCTCGCTTATCAGGGGATCACGTACACCAGCATGGGAAGGGGCATCGATCTCGGCCCGATGCACGTGACGACCGAGACCACCCACCACATCCCGCTTCCGCCGATCCTCGGAGGCATCGCGCTGGTCGGCGGAATCGTCTTGCTGGCCGTGGACCGGAGGCGCATCGGCCGTGCGGCGTAAGGAGGTGCGCGTTTCCCCACGGTGCCCTGGCACGAGCCTCGGGACGACCCGGTCCGGACCCTCGCCGAGGACGTCCCCGCATTCGGGGAGCTCGACGGGCCGCTCCATAGGTCCGCTTCACGTCCCTGCGCAGGGAGCACTCTGCACACCGACGATCGTGGGACGGTAGGACGCACCCGACCACGAGCAGGACACGACGACGATGGAAACGATGAGCATCGGCGCGACGGTCACGTCCCCGGCGACGGCGGCGGACGAGCCTGCAACGCCTCCCTTGGATCGTCATCCCATGGCTCGCGCCCTCCTCGGGCGACGCGGCCTGTGGGTGATGGGCGCGATCCTCGCCGCGGGCGCCGCCGCGCTCGGGTATCACTGGGCGTTCGGCACGGCCAAGGTCGTCTATGCCACCGCCGCCGTACAGCGCGGCGACGTGGAAAGCACCGTCGTGGCGGCGGGCGTCGTGCAGCCCGTCAAGTACGTCGATGTCGGCGCTCAGACCTCCGGCAAGCTCAAATCGCTGAAGGTCGCGCGCGGCGACCAGGTGGTGGAGAACCAGCTGCTCGCGGAAATCGACCCGGCCCTGGCGGACACGGCGCTCGCGGCGGCCGATGCGACCCTCGCGAGCATGACGTCGCAGCGCGCGGTGAAACAGGCGCAACTCGTGCTCGCCAAAGCCGAGCGCGATCGCAACGACAAGCTCTACGGGGAGCTGCTGATCTCCGCCAACGACCGTGACGTCACCCGGGCCGGTTACGATGCCGCATTCGCGGACGCCGCTTCGGTCTCGTCGCAGATGAAGCTCGCCACGGCGGCGATCGACACCGCCAAAGCCAACGTGGGCTATACGAAGATCACGGCGCCGATGGCCGGCGAAGTCGTTTCCATCAGCCTTCTGGAAGGGCAGACGCTCAACGCGAATCAGCAGGCGCCGAATATCCTGCGCATCGGCGACATCGGCACCGTCACGGTCTGGGCGCAAGTGTCGGAAGCGGACATCGTCCGCGTCAAGCCCGGCCAGGACGTCTACTTCACCGTCCTCGGGGATTCCCGGCGCTGGAGCGGCAAGATCAGGCAGATCCTCCCGACTCCGGAACTCATCAACAACGTGGTGTTCTACGACGTGCTGTTCGATATTCCGAATCCGGAGCGCGAGCTGAAGATCCAGATGACGGCGCAGGTCTTCATCGTTCTGGCGCAGGCGAAAGGCGTTTTGCTGATACCGGCTGCCGCCATCGGCAATGCCGGCGAGGGCGCGGCCGTCAAGGTGCGGGTGCTGAGGGCCGATGGCACCGTCGAACTGCGCGCGATCCGGATCGGCATCAAGAGCGAGATCTCGGCGGAGGTCACGGAAGGTCTCGAGGAGAACGAGAAGGTCGTCATCGGGGGCATCACGGCGCCGGGCACCAAGTCGACCAGCGCCCTGAGCGCTCGCAAGGGCCCCTGATGTCGCCGCCTCTGCTCGAATTGCAAGGTGTCTGCCGTACCTATACGTCGGGAGGCGAGCCGCTGACCGTGCTCACGGAAGTCGGCCTGGCGATTCAGAGCGGCGAGTTCGTCGCCATCATGGGTGCATCCGGCTCGGGCAAGTCCACGCTCATGAACATCATCGGCTGCCTCGACAAGCCGTCGAGCGGCACGTATCGGATCCGCGGCATCGACGTGGCCAGCCTCCCCGGCGATGCGCTGGCGGCGTTGCGTCGCGATACCTTCGGCTTCATCTTCCAGCGTTACAACCTGATGTCCGATCTCTCCGCCGTCGAAAATGCGGAAGTCCCGGCGGTGTACTGCGGCATGGCGAAGACCCAGCGCACGTCGCACGCCAGCGACCTGCTGCGTGAACTCGGGTTGGGCGACCGGCTGGAGCACCATCCGAGCCAGCTCTCGGGCGGCCAGCAACAGCGCGTCAGCATCGCCCGCGCGCTCATGAACGGCGGGCCGGTGATCCTGGCCGATGAACCTACAGGAGCGCTGGACAGCCAGGGCGGCAAGGAGGTCATGGCCATTCTGGAGAAGCTGCACGGGCAGGGGCACACGATCATCGTGGTGACCCACGACAGCGACATCGCGGCGTACGCCCACCGAGTCGTCCGCATCGTGGACGGCCGTATCAAGTCCGACGAGCTGCAGCAGCACGCGGAAACCGTCCGTCAGGCGACACCCGCCGAAACGGCGGAGGACGCCAAGGCTGGCATGGCGGTTCTCGGAGAATCCCTGAAGATGGCGTTCCGGTCGCTGTTGCACAACCGGCTGCGGTCCGCGCTGACCATGCTGGGCATCATCATCGGCGTCGCCTCCGTGGTCGCGCTGATGGCGATCGGCAACGGCGCGAAGCAGGACGTCCTCGAGCGCATTCAGGCCATGGGCACCGACTTGTTGACGGTCATGCGAGGGCCGCCCGCCGTCCGCGCCTCGGCCGTGGTCGTGACCAGCTTCCTGCCCGAGGATCTGCCGTCCATTCGCAGCCTTGCCGGTGTCGACCTGGCGGTCCCGGAATCGACGTCGTCCTCCCTGCTGCGCTTCGGCGACCAGGACCTGACGGTCGCGGTCGTCGGGACCGGCGAGGACTTCCCCCAGGTGCACGATTGGCCGCCGCAGGCCGGCGTGTTCTTCTCGGCGGAACACGTGAAGCGCTACGCCCAGGTCGTCACGCTCGGGAAGACCGTGGCGAGCAACCTGTTCCCCGCGGGTGCGAATCCGCTGGGACAGTACATCCTCATCGGCAGCGCGCCCTTCCTGGTCATCGGCGTATTGAGCACCAAGGGCTTGACCCCGCGGGGCGACGACATGGACAACTCCGTCTGGCTGCCCTACACGACGGCAGGAGCGCGCGTCTCGGGACAACGCTATTTCAATAATTTTGTCGTGAGAGTGAAGCCGGGAGCGGACATGGCCGTGGTGCAAGCCGGACTCCATGCGCTGTTGATGAGGCGTCACGGCAAGGAGGACTTCAACATTCGGAACCAGGCCGACACCATCGCCACGGCCAGTGAAACGCAGAACACGCTCACCTATCTTCTGGCGGCGATCGCCGTGATCTCGCTCATCGTCGGCGGCATCGGCGTGATGAACATCATGCTGGTCTCGGTGACCGAGCGGACACGCGAAATCGGGATCCGGATGGCGATCGGCGCGCGCAGCTTCGACGTGTTGTTCCAGTTCCTCACCGAGGCCGTGATGGTCTGCTTCATCGGCGGCCTGGCGGGTGTCGCCGTCGGCGTTGCCGGCGGTCTTTCGACCTCGGCGATGGCGGGCTGGCGCGTGATCTTCACGGTCGCGCCGATCGTCATCGCCTTCGCATGCGCTTTTCTTACGGGGATCGTCTTCGGCTATCTTCCGGCCAGGAAAGCCGCGCACCTGGACCCCATCGAGGCGCTGGCTCGGGAGTAGGAACGCCGTGGGTCCGCCGGGTCCGGGATGGGCCCGCGAGCGTGTCCCCTCACCGTGGGTAGGGTTCTACCCCATGGAGGAGGGCCGGCGCGCGGCATACCCTACACTCGAGTCAGAAGACAGCTGGCTCCGGATCCCGAGCGGTCCTTGCTCCCATCGCTTCCGTAGTCCTTGTGCGGGCGCGGTGCGGGATCCCAGGCAACACACCACCCACAAGGGAACAAAGGAAAGGCACCAAGTCATGAGAATCCGATTCTTCGCGATTCCTCTCGCACTCCTTCTGGCTCTCTCCGCGGCGGCCGCGACCGGGCTGACCAAGAACGACAAGACGACGCTGCGCGAGGCCGTGGTGGTCCTCGACGCGCTGACGAGCGCCCCCGACAAGGGCATCCCGCAGGAGCTCCTCGGGAAGGCCGACTGCATCCTGATCTTCCCCTCCGTGACCAAGGGTGCGTTCATCGTGGGAGGCAAGGGGGGCCACGGCGTGGCCTCGTGCCGCCAGCCCGACGGGAAAATGGGCTCCGCGGCGTTCTACACGGTCGGTGGGGCCAGCGTCGGCTTCCAGATCGGCGCGCAGTCGGCCGACGTCGTGATGCTCATCATGAACGAGGGTGGGGTCAACCACCTCCTCGCGGACCGCTTCACGATCGGCGGCGAGGCCACGGCCACGGCCGGCCCGGTGGGACGAACGGCCCAGGCGGCGACCGATGCGCAGATGCACGCTCAGATCCTCTCCTGGTCCCGGTCGCGCGGCCTGTTCGTCGGCGCGGCCCTGGACGGCTCGGTGGTGAAGCCGAACCAGGACGCCAACGCGCGTCTCTACGGCGAGAAGACCACCGGGAGGGAGATCCTGGTGAACTCGAAGCTCGACGTCCCGGCCTCGGCTCAATCGCTCGTGGATTCGATCCGCCAACACATGGCGGTCGCCGTCGCCCAGGAACGGTCCGAGACGCGGTGAGCGGGGTCGGTCGCCGTCCCCGTTGCCAGCGCTTCCGCACCATGGCTCGATGATCGCTCACCTGTCGGCTCGCTTCCGGAACCTCCGGGAGCGAGCCGCGTTTCTTTCGGCCGGCGCACCTCGGTGATGACCCCAAGGAGCGAGAAGTAGGGTTACACCCCATGGAGGCGCGGAGTGTCCCGCCGTAGTGTCCAAGGTGGAACGCGGCGCTTCGTATGCTTCGCGAGAGGGAGAACGTCATGTTGTGGACCGTGGCCGTGATCCTGATGGTCTTGTGGCTTCTGGGTATGGCAAGCAGCTACACGATGGGCGGCTTCATCCACGGCCTGCTCGTTCTGGCGATCATCGTGGTCCTGCTCCGGCTGATCCACGGACGAAGACTGACGACTTCCTGATGCGCCTTGCGCTAACCGTCGCCATGTCAATGCTAGCGCCGTTCCGAGGACCTCCCGAGGACACCCGCGATGAGCGCTCGCGAGTCCGGATCGGCGGGCCAGGCGTCGGAATTCCACGTAGGCTCCGCGGTCGACAACGCGACGTCCCGCGCCTTCAATCCAGCGACCCCGTCGTGGCCGTTCGGCGTCGCTCCTCGTGGCTCCGCCGCGCGACGCTCGTCGTGGCCCCGCCTTTCGCGCTGCTCTTGCTCCTGACGGCGGGCATCGTGCACCATGTCTACTTCGATCGGAGCGGTCTCCCGGACCTCACGTCCTTTCTCCGTTTCGAGCCCCCCAGGATCGGCGACGTCTACGACGGCCGGGGCAAGGTACTGATCGAGTTGGCGCGGGAGTACCGCCGGGTCGTCTCCTACGACGAGGTGCCCCCCATCGTGCGCGAGGCCATTCTGGCGGCCGAGGACAAGAACTTCTTCTCCCACTCCGGCGTGGAATACGGCGCGCTGCCGCGGGTGGTGAGGGCGACCGCCCTGCACTCGCTGGCCGCGTGGTGGAGGGGCGATGGGTTCCGTCCGCGCTTTCCCCAGGGGGGCTCGACGCTCACGCAACAGCTCGTCCGCAGCTATTTCCTCCAGGATCTGACGATCCGCGAGAGCAGCGATCTTCCGATCGGCGGCGGACTGACCCCGCGAGTCCTCTCCGCGGTCCTCGGTGTTCGAGCTGCGAACAAGCTCGTCCGGAAGATGGAGGAGGTCCGCCTCTCGCTCTGGCTCGAGAAGGAGATGCGCCGGCGTTACGGATCGCTCGACCGGGCCAAGCGCGAGATCTTCGCCCGCTACGCCAGCTTCATCTACCTGGGCCACGGCCGCTACGGCTTCGCCGCCGCCTCGGAGTATTACTTCGACAAGACCCTGTCGAGCTACACCCGCGAGGACGCAGGGAGAGCGGCGCTCCTGGCCGGGATCAGCAAGTCGCCCAGGGATTACGCACCGGTGCCCGGCGATGCGCGACCCCTGCGCCGCCGCGACGCGATCCTGGTCCTCATGGCACGCAACGGG
Source organism: Terriglobia bacterium (assembly GCA_020073205.1). Taxonomy (NCBI): domain Bacteria; kingdom Pseudomonadati; phylum Acidobacteriota; class Terriglobia; species Terriglobia bacterium. Next base: position 111,721 of record JAIQFR010000001.1, on the reverse strand, counting down.
TGCATCTCCGAGGGCCTCGCGAAGCGCTGCCAGGCCGAGCCGATCCGCGTGCCGGCGCGCAGCCTGGTCGAGACCGACGCCCCGGGGGCGATTGCGAACGTCCTCGAGGAGCTGAAGCAGCACGGCGAGGGCCGCTTCGGGATCGAGGACCTGCTCCAGGGGCGGATCTCGGTCCGCTCCACGGTGGACGGCCGGGCCCAGACCATCGTGAACGAAGCGCTGGAGAACGGCCTGGCCCTCTACGAGAAGCGGCACCGCAGATCGAAGGGGCTGATCCAGGGATCGGTGGTGGTGCTTCGCAACTCGGACGCGGCGATCCTCGCCGAAGCAGGCGGGCGACAGGTCTTCAAGGAGCGCTCAACAAGGTACTCCGACCTGAACCGGGTCACCGGCTCGCTACGGCAGCCGGGCTCCGCGTGGAAGCCGATGGTGTACCTGGCCGCATTCCGCCAGGGGCTCAACCTCGACACGGCCGTGCCCGACGAGCCCATCGAGGTGCCCCTGGGCGCCGATCGCGGTGTGAAGTGGATCGCCAACTACGACAACCAGTTCAAGGGCCTGATTCCGGTCCGCCAGGCCCTGGCCGAGTCCCGAAACGCCGTGGCCGTGTGGATCGCCCGCGAGATCGGCGTGGACGAGGTGAACCGGACCGCCCGGCAGCTGGGAATCCGCACGCCGCTGCAGCGGTACATCAGCACGGCCCTGGGTGCGTCGGAGGTGCGGCTCCTGGAGCTGGCGGGCGCCTATCGCGCCATGGCTTCGGGGGTCCTGGCGGAGCCCCACGTCATCGCCCGGGTGACCGACGCGTCCGGCGGGATCGTGCTCTTCGAGGCGTCCCTGACCGCGCCGGAGATCGGCTCGGACGGGCCGAGCTCCTCCGAGCTGAGCCTGATCCAGGAGGGGCTGCGCGGAGTGGTACGCCTCCCGAGCGGGACGGCTCACGCCCTCGACAGCCTCGACTTCCCGATCCCGGTGATGGGCAAGACCGGGACGACCAGCGACTTCCGCGACGCCCTGTTCGTCGGATCCACCTACGGGCTGCGGGGGATCACCGTGGCCGTCCGCATCGGCTTCGACGACAACCGCGCGCTGGGCGAGAAGGAGACCGGGTCGCGCGCGGCGCTGCCGATCTTCCGCGAGATCATGCTTCGTCTTTACCACGATCGGCTGGTGGGGCCCCTGCCGCAGTTCCCCTGCGAGATCGAGGGGCGGATCGACGATTTCCTGGCGATGCAAGCCGAGCGGGAGGCGGGGCGTGACGGGCGGCTGACGGCCCTCGAACTCGAACTGACCTCCCCTTCCGCTGCGATCTCGGCTTCCACGACCCTCCTGCACCGTGCCGCCTGCGCCCCTTCGATGGCGGCTGCGGCAGCTCCCGCGCGCTGAGCCGCTCCCCCCAATCCCATCGGTAGGGTAACACCCCATGTACCGGTCGATGCCGGCGGAGGATAGTAACGACATCCGCGTGCATCTGAAATCATCTTCGAGGTGACCCGTGAGTTCTGGATCCCCGCTGAAGCCGATCGGGTGGTACCGAGGTTCCGTCGCGGCCTCGCCAAATCCCGGGGCGCACGAGCCTCGAGCGAGCTTCCGGCCGACCGAAAGTCCCGGCCGCAGAGCGGTCGCGGCCGGGCTCGACAGGCTGGATCTGGCCGAGAGTCACGAGCACACGCGCAGGAGCGCCCCGCGCCGGCGCGAACGCTTGTCGGCCGAACCACGTTACGAGTAGCGCCGCGTCAACGCGCGAAGCACGGGAAAACAACGAGAACACGGGTGCTCGACGGTCGGAGCGTGTGAGTCACGGGCGTCCCGTTGCGGATCGGCTCGGTGACGCTCCTGGCCAACACGGTCAGCCCGTGACGCAAGAGGGGGTCGCGATGAAAGGCTACGTGCAAGACATCGATGACGTCGCCGTCAGGAACAACGAGGTCCGCCGGGTGCTCTATACGGCGAAGCACTGCCAGCTCGTCGTCATGGCGCTGAAGACCGGCCGCACATGGGACCGCGGAAACCGAATTGCCGGCCGTCAGAACGACGGAGAAGACCGCAGAGCGGGTCCTGTCTTGGGAGACGGGGGTCGGCAAGAGCTACGTGATCCCGGCCTTCGAGATCTTCGGATTCGACTTCCTGCTGAATCAGGCCGACCGGCACTTCATCGACGCGGAGGCGTACGGGTCGAACCTCTCCACCATCCGTCACAACTTGTCCACCCGATGGGTGGTCGACACCGACCCGTTCTCCGTCAACCAGTTCTTGCATCCGGTTCAGGGATCCATGTACCACGGATTCGCGCGATCAGCGGGGCTCGGCTACTGGAAATCGCTGGGGTACACGCTCGCCGGAAGCGTGCTCTGGGAGGAGGCGGGAGAGAACACCACGCCCTCCATCAACGACCAGATCGCGAGCGGCGTCGGTGGGACTTTCCTGGGCGAGCCGCTCTTCCGGATGGCGAGCCTGACGCTGGAGAAAGGCGGCGCCGAGCCCGGGTTCTGGCGCAAGCTGCGCGCGGCGATCACCTCGCCGCCCACCGGCTTCAACCGCCTTGCGGGCGGCGACCGCTTCGACGCCGTCTTCCCGAGCCACGCCCCGGCCGTCTTCACCCGCGTGCAGCTCGGCGGGAGCCGGACCGCGCAGGTGTCCGAGCAAGGCGACACGCACACCGTCAAACGAGTGGAAGCGACCGCGGACTACTCCATGGCCTACGGGCTCCCCGGAATGCCCGACTATGGCTACGAGCGTCCCTTCGACTACTTCCACTTCGAATTCACGGCGTCCAGCGCCAACACCTTCGAGAACATCATGAGCCGCGGCCTCCTCGTCGGAAGGAGCTACGCGGCCGGTGAGACCTATCGCGGGATCTGGGGCCTCTACGGGAGCTACGACTACATCTCGCCGCAGATCTTCCGGGTCTCGAGCAACGCCGTCTCGATCGGAACCACGGCACAGTGGTGGCTCTCTCGCGGGGTGGCGCTCCAGGGCACGGCCCTTGGCGGCATCGGCTACGGCGCCGCCGGCACCATCCGGGGCGGCGGCGAGCGCGACTATCACTACGGCCTCACCCTGCAGGAGCTCGTCGCGTTCCGCTTCATCTTCGGCGGCCGTGTCACGCTCGATGCGACCGCGCGCCATTACTACGTCAGCGGCATCGCCTCCACGGAGAGCCGGGGATCGGAGTACATCCTCCGCGGTGACACGGCGCTCACCGTGCGCGTCTATCACCGCCACGCGTTCACGCTCAAGTACGTCACCTCGCGCCGGAACGCGCACTACCCCGATCTGGTCGACCGGTACCAGACCGTGGGGACCGTCAGCCTCGCGTACACCCATCTGGGTGCCACGCGGTTCGGCGCGGTCGAGTGGCGCGCTCCGAGCGGGACCGACGCGAATCCGGACTGACCCCGCGAGTCCTCGAAGCCGTCCTTGGTGGTCGAGCCACGAAAAACTCCTCCCAAAGGTGGAGGAGGTCCGGCCGTGTACTCCGGCCGAAACGGCGCTCAGCGCGCGTGCGGCGCGAGCTCGCGGAGGGCTTCGGTCTCGCTCCGGTGAACGGGGAAGCGCGCGTCCAGTCCGACGCGGTGGAAGAGCCGGTGGAGCCTCGGGCTCAGCCCGCTCCACTGAACCTGCGCGCCCCCGTCGATGGCGGACGCCGCAAGCCTCGCCAGGTGCGCCAGGACGAGAGGATGGACGCTCGCGACGTGGGACATGTCGAAGAGGACCCGCGCGCCTTCCTGACCCAGGGTGCGACGCACGAGCGATTCGAGCGCGCCCTGCTCGGACGATAGCGCGTCGAGGCCGAGATGGCCTTGGAAGCGGACGGTCGTCACGCCATCCTTGAGCTCCGAGGCGATCGGCCACAGCATCGTATGGCCCCTCCGTGCCGCTGCGGAGCGTGGGTGATGCGGACACGCCCGCCGCGGTACCGGCCCTCGCTCTGGCAAGCCACCCACCCGCGCCGAAGGAACGCTACCACCTCCCGGGCCGCTTCCCTGTTAAATCCGTGTGACGCCGTCATCTGCATGACCCTTCTCCACTTACGCGCTCCAGCTCCTTCCTCGCGCTCCCGTCCGACTCGACTCAGAAGGCCCACTGCAGCTGGGCGGTCACGAGAAGGTTCCGGTCGGAGTCGAGCTTCGGGAAGGCGGCCTCATCGAGGAAGAACTCGGTCATGTCCAGGCTGTTGACCTTCGAGGTCTTGACCGCGAACGCGCTGCTCCCCTCGGCGTTCACGCCGAGCTTGAAATAGGACGCGCTGACGCTCCACTTGAGGGCGTGCCCCTTGATGTAGCGGGTGAAGTTGAGCGTCGCCTCGCTCCGCTCGTCGCTCGAGAGCTCCTTGTCGTTGTCGGTCTTCGAGTATCGCGCCGACAGCTCCGAGCGCGGCCCGAAGAGGAACCCCGCCTGCACGTAGTACCCCTGCTGGTCGCAGGACAGCCTTCCCTCGAGATAGGCGCCGAGGCATCCCTTCGGGAGATCGATCCCGGGTCGGCCGGTCAGGCCCCCCACGGCGTCGACCTGGATCGTGCGGGTGTAATACTCCGCCGTCACGTTCGCCCGCTTCCAGTACATCTCGAAGTCGGCGGCGAATCTCGCGTCGTCCACCGTTCCGATGGGCGTCCTCGGGTCGTCACGCTTCGGCGTGTCGGTGGAGCGGTACCAGGAGAAGCCCCCCTGGATGCGGCTTCCCGAGGTGACGGAGGCGTCCGAAACCGACTCGACGTCGAGGTAGGGCCCCTTCGAGGTCGCCGTCAGCCGCGCGGCGTATGCCAGCGTCTTGTCGAGGTTCTGGCCCTCGGAGAGCCCCGTCCCGTTGAACGCGCCGAGGCGCCATTCGATCACCCGGTTCGGCGTCCCGCCGTAGAACATCACCCCACGGTCGCGGCTGGGCGCGAACTGGTCCGATGCGATCGACCGAGCGGTCATCTGGAGGAGGTAGTCCGAGACCAGCTCCTGCCGGCCGTAAGGCACCTTGAAGGCGCCGATCCTCACGCCGGCGGCGGTCCTCGGAGCGAGGTCGACGTAGGCGTCGAGGGTCTTCACCGTCCGGTTGTCCTGCGTCTCCTGTCCCGCACGGATGTCGAGCTGCGGAAAGCTGGGGGAGGCCGAGGAGAACTGCCATTCCGGAATGAACACCCGCCGTAGCCCTTCGTCGTTCCCGGCGAGGTCCGCCTCGACCCGGTAGGTGATCCACGGTTCGTGGAGCGACCCCTTGGCGAACAGGCGGAAGCGCCGGACCTCAAAGGACGGCTGCGTGACGCCGACGTTCTCGACGGTGAACGGCGGCACGACCTCGTAGAACTGCGAGCGCCGCCACTGGTCCTGGTCGAGGAGCTGGAAGCGGAACTGGGTGTACATCCCCAGGTTCAGCGTCGTGCTCCCGTCGTCGCTGGAGAACGTCACGCCGTTCCCCGGCTCGACCCGCACGGGTTCCGCCGCCTTGACGGCCGTGACGAGCATCGCCGCGAACGAAGCGATGCCGAAGAATCCGAGACCCCTTCTCCGCATGCCCCCGCCTCCTGGCTCGCGGGCGAGGGCGCCGGATTCCGACGCGCCGCCGCGGTCCGGGGCACGCTAACGGGGGCCCGTCACGAAACCGTGACGCGAATGTGACGGCTCGGAGACGGGCCGATGGGATCGTGTCGGGCGTGCGAAAAGAACCTTCACGCAATCGACACGTGGGCGTCAAGAGACCGTCGCGGGCGGGTCGTGTAGTAGGCGCGCCGGCGGGCCGCGCGAGTTCGATCGGTGCGCCGACGGCGCGTCGCAGAGTCCGAAACGGAATGAACCAAGGAGGAGCGCCCGTGAAGAAATCGACCCTGACCCTCGTGCTCGCCGCCGCGGCCCTCGCGGTCTGCTTCGGCCCGGCGTGGGCGCAGACGTGCGTCCCGGCGATCTGCCAGGCCGCGAACAACACGGCCGACGTCCACATCGCCTTCCTCGGCGCGACGGCGCCGGCCCCTTCGATCATGCAGGCGGCGACCGAGCTCTACGGCGCCGCGATCAAGGACTGCACGAACAACGTCCGCGTCTTCAAAGGTTGCCGCGATCTCGACGGCAACGCGGGCAACGGCGCCGAGACCTGCGTCGAGGCCCTCTTCGCCCAGCGGAACGGCTCCTGCGAAGGCGTTCAGGCACTCGACCGCAAGGAGACCAGCTTCCTCGTCTGCGACCCCGCCGGCGGCGGCGGCTCCGGCGGCACCCGCAGCATCGTCGGTCTCCTGGACGAGAACGGGAAGCAGATCTACGCGAACTTCACCAGCTCCGACGTGCGATACCAGCTCTGCGAGCCGGTGGTCACGGCGTCGACGATCACCCGTCCGACCGTCTTCGACAGCACCGAGGACCCGGTGTTCGTCGAGCCGTTCTCGCTCATCGTCAACCGGGGCATCGAGACGTACCTTCCCGCCGCCTCCAAGCCGTCCCCGGCCGACTGTCCGTACGGCGCCGGCGACTGCGTAAAGCTCGACCTGTCGATCTCGAAAGACCAGGGGAAGGACATCTGGGGGAACAACAACCTCTGCGACTGGCGCTGGGTCAGCCCGAACGTGACGGGCACGAACCCGCTGACGATCGGAACGGTGATCCGGAACCGGCTCTCCGGGACGCGTCGCAACTTCAACGCGACGTTCCTCGAGACGGTCAGCCCGGGCCAGGGGAACATCTTCGAGGCCGGATCGGGCGGCTTGGTCGGCGCGGTGAACACCAACCAGTGGTGCGGCAACACGCCGTCGCTGTGCGGCGAGAACCAGTCGACCGGCGCGCTGGGCGGCGGGGCGGTCTCGCCGGCCTGCAACGCGTCGGCCACGGTGATCAGCGCCGGCCAGCTCGGGGGCGACCGTCTCGCCATCAGCGACAACAACACCCCCGCCGACCCGTTCGACGACTACGCGATCCGGGGCGCCTCGGGCGACAACTACGACGTTCTCCAGTACGACGGGAAGTACTACAGCAAGGTGAACATCCGGTGCGGCCGGTACGACTACTGGTCGCAGGAGCGGATGTACTACGACAACGACTCCACTCCCGACGGCTCCGGCAACCCTGGTTACTACTTCCCTCCGGGGAGCATCAGGGAGGCCGCGGTTCTAGAGCTGATGGCCCGGGCCGCGGCGGACGCGGTGAGCGACCCGACCGTCGTGGCGAACAGCCAGATGCTCGTGTCCCGCGCGCGCGACGGGGCGCCCGTGTTCCCGTCGAGCCCCTACAACGCGACGCTCTGCGCCAAGCCGTAGCGGAAGAGGAGTGTCGAGATGAACAAGACACCCAAGGCCGGATTCGCGCGGCTCCGGGCCGTTGCGGCGGTGGTCGGGATCGCCCTCGCGCTCCTGGCGGCAGCGACTCCCGGGCTGGCGAGCAACCCGAACATCAATTACCAGCGGGGCCACCTGTTCTACCTGGCGTACGAGAACTCGCCGTCGGGGCCCGAGTACCTCGTGGATCTGGGCGACGAGAGCGTCTTCACCAACGCGACGACGAACGTCACCCTGCCCGACGTGAGGGCCGGCGACTTCGCGTCGATCTTCTCGGGGATCACACCTAACCTGTGGGTCGGGCTCTTCGGTATCCAGAACCCCGTGACCCTCGACGGCATCCTGTCGGCCAACGGTCCCAAAGACGACACGCAGTTCAACTCCAGCTCGGTGGTCGGCGCGGTCCAGCAGATCGACACCTGGGGAACGGGCCTCGCCGCCTTCTCGTCGCCCGTCGGCTCGAGCGCGAACGCGGGACAGTTCCCCGGGGCCGTGAACGGCTCCTACCAGGCCACGCTCAACGGCTCGAGCCAGGGATCGCTGGGCAATAACGTCCAGTGGAACGTCGAAACCCGTCTCTCGAGCTCCGCCGGCACCCGGATCGGCCCGACGAAGATCCACTTCGACTCGGCGGTCAACAACCCGACTTCGGGGGCGAATTCGCGCGCCGTCGTGGGGATGTTCACCCTCTTCACCGACGGGACCGTCCTCTACCAGCCGGACCGTGACGGTGATTTCCTGCCTGACGTGCCCATCGGAAGCGACCCCAACGCGGACAAGTGCCCCGGCGTCAACAGCACGAACAACACCGACGCGGACGCCGATAGTCGGGCGGTTCCCTGCGACTGCAACGATGCGGACGCCACGGTCTGGTCCGCGCCCGGAGAGGCCACGGGGATCGCCTTCTCGAGCCACACGGCGCTGGCCTGGTCCGCCCCGGCCGACAAGGGAGGCACGGCCGCCCTGACGTACGACGTCCTCCGCGGCACGCAGACGGTGGGTGGCACCGCCCCGACCTACAGCTGCTTCTTGACCGGGACCGCATCGGCGAGCTCCACGGACTCGGACGTCCCGACGCTCGGGGGCAGCCCGTTCTTCTACCTGATCCGAGCCATCAACCCGTGCCCCGGCACCCTCGGGGACGGCCCCGTCGGCACGGGACAGAACACGAGCGGTCCGTTCGCCCGCGTGGTGCCCACCTGCCCTTGAGGAGGGACGCCCGAGGTTTCGCAAGAGGACAGTTGTTCGAAAGCAGAGCGGCACGGAGGCGAGTCTCGATCCGTCCGCGCCCATCGGCGGGACGGGTCGAGGCTCGCATCCGTGTGTCAGGAAGCCGAGGCGGCGGACGCCGCCTCGAGGGAGCGTCATGACGAGACCCAGAGTCGTCCTCGCCGCAACGTTGTTTTCTCTCGCGATCGCGGTCGCGGCGCCTGCACGGGCGGCGGGCTCCGCCGCCGGCACCGTCGTGGACCGCGACGGACCGCTTCCGGGCGCCACCGTAGTGCTCGCCGGGGCCGCCCTCCCGGCCGCGAAGAGCGCCCTTACCGACGCCAAGGGCTTCTACCGGTTCCAGGGAATCCCCGCCGGGACCTACGAGATCACCGCGTTCCTCGGCGACGGCCAGAAGTTCAAGCTGCCGGGGGTCCAGGTGGCGAACGGCAGTGAGACGCGGGTGCCGGCGATCTCGCTCTTCGTCGAAACCGTTCAGGTCACCGGGAAGAGCCTCGACGTGGTCACGAAGGACACGACCACCTCCGGCGAGACCTTCGAGGCGGAGAAGATCGCGACGCTCCCCACGGGCCGCTCCTACACCGACCTCCTCAAGATCGCGCCGGGCGTCTCCGGCGACGACGGCTCGGGCGGCCAATCGGTGTACGGCGCCACCGGGCTCGAGTCGTCCTACCTGATCGACGGCGTCAACACGACCTCGGTCGAGTCCGGCCGCCCCTCGAAGGAGATCAGTTTCGACCTGATCGACAAGATGGAGCTCAAGACCGGCGGCTACGAGGCCGAGTTCGGGGGGGCCCAGGGCGCCATCGTCAACGTCACGACCAAGAGCGGCTCGAACGAGTTCACCGGCGCCCTCTCCTTCTACGACACGCCGGCCTCCCTCTCCGCGGCGCCGGCGCGGAACGGCTTCGGTACGGAGCTTCCGGTGCCGAACGACCGCGAGATCTCGACGTCGGTCGGCGGCCCGATCGTGCGCGACAGGCTGTTCTTCTTCGCCGCGGTCTCGAGGAAGAACTCGTCGCGCGTCGCCCCGCAGGCCGACCTGTCGAGCGTCCTCGGGGAGACCGTCCAGGGGGCGACGCGCCGCTTCGCCGAGGACAGCGACGAGGCGGACCTCTACTCCCTCAAGCTCACGTGGCAGCCGGCCGGCCGAAACCGGGTCGTGGCGACGCTCATGTCCGACCCGAGGCTCCAGAATCTGCGCGACGAGCTCGGCGGCTACGGCGGCGACCACGAGGTGCGCACCGGCGGGACGACGGCGTCGGTCCAGCTCTCCTCGATCCTGTCGAAGCGCTGGCTCCTCGAGGCTCAGGTCGGCACGCACTCCGAGAACGACCGCGTCCTCCCCACCCTCGAGCGGCGGTCGTTCAATCCCGTCGGCGAGGACCGTCGCCTCTCCTACGCGTCCGTGCAGCTCCGAGGCGCGAGGGGCGCGGACGGGACGACCCTTCCGGGCGAGCCGAGCCTCAAGTACGGCCCCTACGCCTACTCCGGCGAGATGAACGGCGACCGGCAATTCGCGAAGGCCGCCGCCGAAGCGTCGTTCCTCCGGCACACGGTGAAATTCGGCGCCGAGTACGAGATCTCGGATTACGAGCAGAGCCTCGACTACGGCTGGGGCACGGGGATGGCCCTCGAGTGGAGCGACATCACCGATCGCGACCCCGCGACCGGAGCTCCGAGGCCCGGCCGCCAGACCGAGGAGCTGGTCGGCGTGCGGCGCTGCTGGGGCGACGGCCAGGGGGACTGCGTGGACTGGAACCACCAGGTCCGCGCGCGCGGAGCCACGGGCTCGCTCCGCCTCTTCGCCCAGGACCAGTGGAAGCCCGCCTCGACGGTCACCCTCAACTACGGGCTGCGCTGGGAGCAGCAGGACATCCGCGACGCCGAGGGTAGCGTCCTCGGCAAGATGAAGGACAACCTGGCGCCGCGGCTCGGCTTCGCGTGGGACGTGCTCGGCGACGACCGCTCCAAGCTGTACTTCTCGGCGGGCCGGTTCTACGACACGGTGCCGATGCAGGTCGTCAGCCGCGCGTTCGCTCCGCGCATCCTCATGACGCGCCTCTACCGGTCGAAGAACTGGACCGACATCCCGACGTTCCTCAACACCCTGAACGCCCTCCCGGGGAGCAACTACTTCGGCGTCTGCCCGGTCAACGATCCGATCTACGACCAGGGCAGCTCGACCTGCTGGGACTTCGAGAGCAAGGACCTCTGGCCCGACCCGTTCGCCTACGCGACGAAGAAGGGGATCCTCGCGGACAAGGTCCACAGCCCCGACGGTCTCAACTCGAACGGCACGCCGGTCAGCTTCGTCCCGGAGGTGGTGGTCAACTCGGGCTCCCTCAATCGATCGCCGATCGACCCGGACCTCAAGGGAACGAGCACCGACGAGGTGACGGTCGGATACGATTGGGAATTCCGCGACGGCTGGATGGCGGGAGCGCGGGCGATCGGCCGCCGGCTCAACGAGGCGATCGAGGACATGAGCCTCGACTTCGGCAAGACTTACGTCATCGCAAACCCCGGCGGACCGTACCGGTTCTACGCCGATCCGTCGAACCTGGACCTCGTCAACCCGAGGTACGTGCCGGGGAGCGCGGATCCGTCGCAGGCTCCCGGCCTGGCCCAACGCTTCGGCTGCGAGCCGGGCGCCGTGTGCGCGGTCCGGAACGACGATCTCGAGGCCGCCGGTCTCGGCGCCTTCCCGAAGGCCACCCGGACCTTCCGCGGCGTCGAGCTCACGCTCTCGCGAAAGTTGCGGGACAAGTACTGGTTCAATCTGTCGTACCTCTACTCGCGCACCTTCGGGAACTACCGGGGCCGCTACTTCGCGGAGTCCGAGGAGCGCGATCCCAACGTGACCGAGGCGTTCGACGTGCCGGCGCTCGTCGTCAACTCGACGGGCCTGCTCCCGCAGGACAAGACGCACCAGGTCAAGCTCTACGGCAGCTACCGCGTGACGCCGAGCGTCAGCCTGGGCGCGGCGTACCGTTTCGCCACCGGCTCCCCGATCAGCGCGACGACGGACCCTGCCGGGGGATCGACACCGTTCTTCGGGCCGATCTTCCTGCTCGAGCGGGGCTCGGTCGGCAGAACGCCGTCCCTTAGGAATCTCGACGCCAACGTCGCGTGGGAGATCCGGGACGCCGGGCGCGCGAAGCTCTCGATGTACCTCGACGTGTTCAACCTGCTCAACGAGCAGAAGCCGGTCCGGGTGGACGAGCAGTTCCTCGCGGTCGGGCAGCCGAAGGCGGTCATCTACCCCGGTCTCGGCGCCTACATCAGCCAAGGAGGTCGAGGGGAGCCGCTCGACCTGTACCTGGATCAGAAATTCGGCAACAAGGACGGCCGGGTGACGCCGAACGAGTGGAACGCCTGGGCGAACTCGCTGAACGGGGCGTTCGGGTCGCTCCGGGAGCTGTACGCGTACCTCAAGAACGAGACCGTGCCGGACATCCTCTCGTACGACAGCAAGCCGGTGCCGGCTTTCCCCGGTTTCGCGAACTGCCCCGCCTCGCTCCCGGCGGACCCCACGGAGTGCCCGGCGCTCAACGCGGGGTTCGGGCGCGCGAAGGAGATCGAGGCGCCGCGCAGCATAAGGGTCGGGATTCGCCTGACGTTCTGATCGGTCCGACTCGAAGGAGACATGGAAATGATGCTCCGACGCTTCGTAGCCGTGGCGGGAGCGGCGCTGGCGGTCCTGTCGTCGATCCCCGCGGGCTCCGCCGGGGGCGACGACGACCGATCGAAGTACGGGCTCGATACCCCGGTCCTGCCCGTGGATCGCTTCTCGGACGCCGCCGGCACGCTGCTTCGCCGGAGCGAGATTCCCTCGCTTCCCGGCCCCAACGAGGCGATCGACCTGGACCGTCCCCCGTTCGCCCTGACCCTCGCGGGCCCCGACGGCTCCCTCAGGCGCTGCTACGACCTGGACGTCCGTCCGGCGAAGCCGTCGCGCTACTACGTGTTCTACGACCGGGTGGGGAACTACCAGCTCGGCCAGTTCCCCGTGGTGGACGCGGCGCCCGGCGATCCCGGCTACTCGGACCTTTGGGACATCATCAAGGTGATCGTTCCGGACGGATTCGAGCCCTTCAACAGGATCCGGGACGCGGCGACGGTGGAGCGTCTCCTCGCGGATCCCAAGTCCCGGTACACCACGCAGCGGACCGGCATCCTGCTGAACGGCCCGGTCGTCCCCGAGGGGACCTCGGCGTCGCTCAAGGCGGACAACCGGGAGGGCTCGGCGACCCTGCTCTACGCGTGGTATCGCGGGAAGCGCGCGCCCTACCTCTACTTCGAGGGAAGCCTGCGCGCCGAGGGCGACTCCTCGCCCGTCGCCCTCATGCAGTTTCCGGGCGGATCGCCAGGCGTCCCGCTCGGTCTCGCGCTCGCCGACGGCAAGACCAAGCCAACGATCGACGCGGTGCCGAAGGGACCGGGCTACTCCCCGCTCCATCGCGTCGTTGGCCCGGACGGGCGGCCCCTCCTCGACGGGTGGCTCAACTGCCCGGTGGTCGGTACCGCTCCTTGACCCTCGCCGCCCGCGCCGCCGCGGGCCTCGCCGTGCTCGCGTGCGCCGGGGCGCTCCGCGCGATGCCGTTCCCGGACGCGCCCTCCTCCGCCGTCCCCGACCCGAGCGCCCTCGACCGCGCGTTCCGGCAGATGCTCGACGCCTCGGCGATCGTCGAGGCCGAGGACAGGAACCGGGTCGAGCGCGCGCTCGACGCGGTCGTCCGCCGGGTCGACCGGAGCGTGGCCGGCACGCGCTCCCCCCGCCGCCGGGCGCGGCGAATGCACAGGGCGCTGCACGACACCCTGTTCCTCCGGTACGACGCCCGCGCCGACGGCATCGATTCGCCGCTCGATCGAGGTCGCTACAACTGCGTCTCGGCGGTGCTCCTCGAGGGGCTCGTTGCGAGCCGCCTGGGGTTCGAGGCGCGCGTCGTCGAGAGCCCGACCCACCTCTCGCTGCGGCTCCTGGCCGGCGGCGAGACGGTCGACGTCGACAGCGTGTCTCCCGAAGGGTTCGACACGCATCGCGACCTCCGCGCGTTCGAGCGCCTCCTGCTCGCGTACAAGCTCGCCACCCCGGGCGAGATACGGCGGCGCGGCCTCGACACGCTGTTCGACGAGTTCAACGAGGTGACGGGCACCGTCGACCTCGCGTCCGCGGTCGCGTACCTCTGGCACAACGCGGGCGAGCGAGCGGTCGAGGAGGGGCGCGGCCTCGAAGCCGCCCGCTGCTTCCTGGAGGCCCACCGGACCCACCCGGGCCTGGGAGCCCGCGACGACTCGCTCCCATCGCTCCTCGCGAGGGCGTTTCGTATCGAGTACGACGCGGGGCGGTTCGAGGCCGCGAACCGGGTCGCCATCGTCGAGAACGCGATCCTCCCGGGCCGCACCGGCGCTCGGGACCGTCTGCTCGCGTCGGCCATCCAGCGCATCGAGGCGGCTGCGGAGCGCGGCGAGACCGCGCTCGCCGAGATCCTCCTTCGCGACACCGACGCCGTCTCGACGTTTCCCGAGGACCGGGTGAAGCTCGAGCGGGAAGCTTGCCCGCAGATCGTCGCGGCTTCCCTCCGCGAGGGAGATTGGATCCGCGCCCGCCGGATGATCGCGGTCTACCTCGGCGCGGGCGGCGATCCGGAGGAAGCCGCGGCCCTCTCCGCGTGGGCGGACCGGCGCCAGGCCGGGCCGGCTCCGCCTCGTGCCGCCCCCGCGCCGTCCGCGTCGCGCGCTCCAGGGCGTTGAGCCTGCCCTCCGATCCATCGAGTTACAGGAACTTTACGGCCGCGTAACGTCGCGGCGTCGCCCCGTCCGGTACGTTGACGGGCAGGAGGCGCCAGGGATCGATGGCGGAGAGCATCCTGGTCGTCGACGACGAGAAGGACATCGCCGAGATCCTCGGCCACGTCCTTCGGGCGGAGGGGTTTCGCGTTCGCACCGTGCTGGACGGACAGGACGCGGTGCAAGCCGCCCGGCGCGAGACCCCGGACCTGGTCATCCTGGACCTCATGCTCCCGGGGCTGCCGGGGCTCGACGTGCTGAAGGAGCTGCGGAAGAGCGAGGCGACGCGGTCGGTCCCCGTGATGCTCCTCACCGCGCGGACCGGGGAGATCGACCGGGTCCTCGGCTTCGAGCTCGGCGCCGACGACTACGTGACGAAGCCGTTCAGCCCGAGGGAGGTGGTCCTGCGCGCGCGGGCGCTGCTCAAGCGTGCGACGGCGCCGGACTCCGGGAAGGGAACGCTCCGGGCGGGACCGATCGAGGCGGATCTCGAGCTCCACGAGGTGAAGGTCGCCGGGAAGGCGGTCCAGCTCACGATCACCGAGTTTCGCCTCCTCGCGAATCTCCTGTCGGCACGCGGCCGCGTCCGGTCGCGCGCCACGCTCCTCGCGGACGTCTGGGGTTACGACGCGGAGGTGATGTCGCGCACCGTCGACACGCACATGCGCCGGCTTCGCGAGAAGCTCGGCCCCGCGGCGAGCTGGATCGAGACGATCCGCGGGGTCGGCTACCGGATCCAGGACCCCTCCCGCGCCTGACCTGCCGGGAGTCGGCGCAGGAGCGCAGCGTCGAGGCCCGGATGGGGCGAGCTCTCGCCGCGCCTCGACGTGGAATCGCCCCCGCGAACGATCCTAGTTGCGCCTCCCCCCCAGCGTGATCTGGGTGTTGACCGCCTTCGTGAGGCAATGCGTCATCAGGTACTGCGCGTCCTCGATCAAGATCTGCGCAGCGGCCGGGTCGATGTTCTTTCCGCTCTGGGCCTGCACCTCGTTGATGAACGCCCCGTAGATGAATGACGCGCTCGCGCAATTCCCCTTGCTCCTGGACTTCGCGGCGTTGATCAGCTTCTGGAGAAGCGAGTTTTCGCTCAGCGGATCGATCGACCCGTCGGCGACGAACTGGATCACGTCGATCTTGATGCTCTCCGGAGTGACGATGATCTCGAAGGTCACCGACTTGCTGCCGGCGTTTCCGAGGTAATCGTCCGCGTTGACCGTGAACGTGTGGGGGCCGAGCCTCATCTCCGTCAGCAGCCGGATCTTCTGTCCGCTGGCCAGGCCGTGGCCGGCGAGCGTGGCGGCGTTGTCCATCAGGGCGCCGAGGTCCTTCAACCCCGCCCCGCCGACGTCGACCGCTGAGTAGTCCAACGTGAGCGTGGCGCTGTGGACGTACTGCGTCGCCGTCGGCTGGTTGATGGTGATGTCCGGGGGGAAGGTGTCGCAGGGACCACCGGGCAGAACGGTCCCGCTCGTGCCGTGCCAGGCCAGCTCCTGGATGTTGAACTGGAACTGGTACACCCCGTTCTGATTCACGGTGTCCCCGGTGATGTCATCGCTCCAGATCCCGCCCCCCGCCTGCTCTCGGACGAACGTCGCGTGGGTGGAGCCGAGCTCCGCGTCGGCGTTCTCGCAGCTGAAGAGGTGGTTCACCTCGCCGATCGGATCGTCGCGACCGCCGGAGAGGTACGTTCCCAGGCCGAAGAGATTGTTGAACTGGTCCTGGAAGCTGCAGTCGCAGGCGACGTTCGGGTCGATGAGGTTTCCGAAGACCTCGTTGATGCCGTCCGCCTCCCAGCCATCGGTGTGAATCCGGAACTTCCCTCCCGGCGGCAGGACGAGCGTGAATTGCCAGGGGTTCAAGCCTCCGCCCCGCCGGTCGATGACGACGCCGTCCTCGGTGTGATCGTCGGCGTCCCCGAGCCCGTCCTCCAGGATGTTGCCGACATCGTCCGACGCCAGCTCGTTCAGGAAGAGCCAGTTCCCGGCGACCTCCACGAACACTCGGAGCTCCATGTCGCCCTGACCGGTTCCGGGCTCGAGCATGTCGTTGGCCCCCGGATCCATCAAGACGTAGTCGGGCGTCACCTTGAAGATCCGGGGATGATAGTCGGCCTGCACGCCGTGATTGACCGTCAGATCCGCGGTGTTGTCGCCCGTGCTCCACCAGACGTAGAACGTCCGGGCGAAGACCGCGGTGTCCGGCGCCGCCTGGCTGTTCCACGGGATCGTGACGGTCATGCTCGGCAGGAAGTGCACGGAGCCGTTCGGCAGGGTTTCGCTGTCCTGTGAGATCAGGGGATTGGCCGGGAAAGTGTCGCCGTCGTGCAGGACGAACGCCGCGTTGAGCCGGGCGGTGGGGCCGGGCGGCGGAACGTTGTGCGTGATCTTGAACGTGTAGTCCTTCTCGCCCATCGGCACGCGCCGCACGAAGGACGGTGCGCCGGACCGATTGTTGTTGAGCGCGTTGCCGTCGCCGCTGGCGAAGACGTCGGTCTTGGTGGCGACCACGAAATTGCTGGTCGAGACGGACGGGCCGAACATCGAAGGCAGCTGCCGCTGTATGGCGACGAGACGCGGCGGGTGGATCTCGGTGGACGCGGGCGCGTGGCCGCGGTCGAAGATCCAGAACCCTTCCACGTGCACGTGGTCGCCCGCGGTGGGCCACTGCCAGATGAGCTCCCGTCGGGTGTGGCCCTGCGAGAAGTAGCCGCAGCTGTTCCCCGACTCGTTGGCGGAATGGCAGGGGTTGCTGTCGTTGTCGGCGCCGACGCCCACCTCCCATTCGACCTCGACGTCGTCCTGCGTCGTCACGGTCGACGCGCAGTCCGCCATGCCCTGCAGCGCCTCGCAGGACAGATTGTTGCAGGAAGCTCCCCCCGGCGTCTTCGTGCAACGACCGTCCGAGAGCTCCTCGCAATCCGATGGGCAGACCAGGCAAGCTCCTCCCGCGCCGAGATCCACGCAGTCGCCGTTCGAGTTCACGATGCACGGGGCCGGACAGAATCCGTCCGGCGGGGGCTCGAGGGGGCACTCGGGCGTGCAGGTCTCCGCGGCGTTGACCGAGCAAGTCGCGCCGCCACTCTTGGTGACCTTCTCGCCGAGGAGATATCGATACGAGTCGTCGGGGAGCACCTTGAAACAGAAATCGTGGGTATCGTGGCCGAAGGGGGTGTCCTCGAAGCTCACGTGAGGGCCGGTCTGGACGTCGTCGTTGCCCCCCGCGATCGCGACGGTGCCCTCGAGCACCGTGTTCGAGGACAGGCCCGCCTGGTAGTCCCCGTCCCCGCGCTCCACTCCCTCCCACTCCGGGAAGGTGCGGCCGATCTCCGCGAAGCTGATGATCTCCCCTCCGGGAAGGTCCACCGGGATGCGGATCACGCAGCAGGGATGCCCCTCGTCCGCCTCGCAGCTCGTGTGGGGCGTGCCCTGGGCGCCGGCCATGACGGGGAACATCACCATCGCCGCAAGGGCGAGCGCCGTAACGACGCTCCGTCCCCGATGCCGGTGCTCACGAAGTTCTCGATCCCTCATGCTGGTCTCCTCGGTCCCTCGAAGGGGTGCACAGGTGTGGCGTCGTTGCACGACAGGCAGCGCCACGACCGCTCGCCTCTCGGCAACTCTTCGGACGATCTCCTCCCGCGGCGCGCTCGACCCCGCGTGGAGCCCACCGCGCCGAATTGCGGACAGATATACTCCTTTTGCGGGAAATGACAAGGATCGCCGAGGCCGGCGTCGTGGGCGGGCACCCGGGCCCGTGACCTCGGTCAACCCGATCCTGGGGCTCCCCAGGCTCCCACTCGCTTTCAGCCGCCGGACCCCGAAGCGTCCGGCTTGGCCAGCGTGGCGAGGTACTCGCGGTACTGGGTCTTGACCGCGATGAAGTCGCCGTGGTCGAGGCGGAGCTCGTTCGCGATTTCGCGGATCGTCGTGTCCTCGGCGGAGGAGATCGAGCGATCCGCCGCCGAGACGGCGAAGAGGCAGTGCAGGAGCGCGATCTTCTGCTCGCGGGTGGCGATCTTCTCGAACTCGCGCGTGACCAGGAAGTTCTCGACGCCACCGAAGAGCGCGTTCTGGGTCTTGGCCATCTGGACGATCATCACGGCCTGCTCTTCGGGAAGCCCCCCCTTTTCCCGCACGATGCGCTCCATCTCGCGGGTCTCTTCCTCGCTGATCACGAGATCGGCCCTGGCGACCCGGCTCAGGACATAGGCGAAGGCCGCGATGTAGCGGGCCCGGTCGGGATCGAGGCGGTCGAGCGCCGCGGCGATCTTCCGGACGGTCTCGGTGTCCGCGGAGGATCGGCGGCTCGCCTCGGAATTCTGGTCTCGCTCCCAGCCGAGAAGATCGAGGATGCGCATCGTCGCCTCCGTGCGATCATTCTAGACCGCCCGGCGCGATCGCACCCGGGTCCCTGGGGTCGCGGCGGCCGGCGCTCGTCCTTTCGGCTGGACCGAACGTATTCTCGTCGGGAGGTTCAAGATGCCCCTATCGACCGCGCTGTGTGTCGTCGCCATGCTCGCCTCTCCGCCGGCCCCGCCGGGAGCGGGGGACCTCGAGGCCCGACTCGACCGGTGGCTCGTCGCCGCGGACTTTCGCGGAAGCGCGCTCGTCGCGAAGGGTGGCACGGTCGTCCTCCGCAAGGGATACGGCCTGAGCGATCGCGAGAGCGGCGTCCCCTACGGCCCGGACACGGTGTTCAGCCTCGGCTCGATCACGAAGCAGTTCACCGCCGCCGCGATCCTGAAGCTCGAGATGCAGGGGAAGCTCCACGTCGAGGACCCGATCGGAAAGCACGTTCCCGGCGTCCCGGAGGACAAGCGGGCGATCACCCTCCATCACCTGCTCACGCACACGTCCGGGCTCGAGTCCGATTTCGCCGACGACTTCGACCCGGTGGGACGCGACGACTACGTGAAGCGGATCCTCTCGTCGAAGCTCCGCACCCGCCCGGGCGAGGCGTTCTTCTATTCGAACGCCGGTTACAGCCTCCTCGGCGCCATCGTCGAGATCGTTTCGGGGAAGCCCTACGAGGCGTACCTTCGCGAGAACCTGTTCCTGCCGGCGGGGATGAAGGACACCGGCTATCGCCTCCCCGGCTGGGACCCGAAGCGGATCGCGGTCGGCTACCGTGACGGAAAGCGCTGGGGGCGTCTCACGGACAAGCCGTGGGCCGAGGACGGTCCGTACTGGGCGCTGCGCGCCAACGGCGCCATCCACTCGACCCTCGACGACATGCTCCGATGGCACGTCGCGCTCCAGGGCGCGGCGATCCTCTCCGACGAAGAGAAGAAGAAGCTCTACGGGAGGCACGTCCGGGAGGAGCCGGGAGGGGATTCGTTCTACGGGTACGGCTGGACGATCCGGGACTCGCCGTGGGGCGGGCGGGCGATCTCCCACAACGGGGGGAACGGCGTCTTCTACGCGGAAGTCATCCGGCTCGTGGACGAGGATCTCGTGGTCGTCCTGTCCACCAACGACTCGGGGATCCGCGGCGGCCGGATGGCCGAGGCCCTCGTCCGGTTGTCGCACGGCGAGGACGTGCAGCCGCCCTCGCGCCGTGACGCCCCGTCGAGGCCGCTCGGCACCGAGGGCCGGGATGCCGTGATCCGGGGGTGGTTCGACGCGTTCAACGCGCCCGGCCTCTCCGCGATGCGGGAGTTCCGGACGGCGCACGCGGTCCCGCGGCCCGCCATGGACGACGCCGAGCGGGACCGGCGCCTCGGGCAGATGCGGGAGGATCTCGGCCGGCTCGAGCCGACGGGGATCGTCGAGGAATCGCCCGACGCGGTCAGCGTGCGGGCGAGGAGCACCAAGGGCCCCGCAGCCTCTTTCCGGTTCCTCTTCGCGGCCGACGGGAGGATCGAGGGGATCGAGGCGAACATCGGGAACTGACCGCTGGCGGGACGGGGCGAAGCGCGCCTATGATCCCTCCGTCCCCCACGCGGCGTGCCCGGCCCTTCGTGGGGCGTCCTTCCTCGGAGGAATCGATGCTCGCCTCGGTCGTCCTCGCGGCCGCGATCGGCGCCGCCACCATCGACTGGACCACGCTCGGGCCCCTTTACCGGGATCTCCACGCGCATCCGGAGCTCTCCTTCGAGGAGAGAGCCACGGCCGGGAAGCTCGCCGAGCGGCTCCGCGCTCTGGGCTTCGAGGTGACCGTCGGGGTAGGGAAGACGGGCATCGTCGGAATCCTGAAGAACGGCGCCGGCCCGACCGTGATGCTGAGGACCGAGCTCGACGCGCTCCCCGTCAAGGAGAAGACCGGGCTCTCCTTCGCGAGCGCCGCGACCGCGACGAACGCGGCGGGGGAGACGGTCCCCGTGATGCACGCGTGCGGACACGACCTCCACATGACCACCTGGGTCGGCTCGGCGACCTGGCTTTCGGCGAACCGGGGGCGCTGGCGCGGCACGCTCATGATGGTCGGCCAGCCCGCGGAGGAGGTGGGGGGCGGCGCCCGCGCGATGCTCGACGACGGCGTCTTCACGCGCTTTCCGCGGCCCGACGCGGCTCTCGCGGTGCACGACACCGACCTGCTCCCTTCGGGGATGATCGGCGTCAGGAAGGGTCCGCTCCTGGCGAGCGCGGACTCCGTCGACATCACGGTCTACGGGCGCGGCGGCCACGGTGCCAGCCCGCAGAAGACGGTGGACCCGATCGTGATCGCGGCGAAGATCGTCATGGGCCTGCAGACGCTCGTCTCGCGAGAGAACGACCCGTTCCAGCCCGCGGTGGTCACGGTCGGCTCGATCCACGGCGGGACGAAGCACAACATCATCCCCGACGAGGTCCGGATGCAGCTCACGGTCCGCGCCTTCGACGAAGGGGTGCGGCAGCGGCTGCTCCGGGGGATCGAGCGCATCGCGAAGGCCGAGGCCGAAGCCGCCGACGCGCCGCGACCGCCCGACGTTCGCGCGAGCGACGCCACGCCCGTCACCTCGAACGACGGGGCGCTCGCGGACCGGATCCGCCCGGCGCTCGAACGGGCGCTCGGGGCGGATCGGGTCGTCGAGGCGGCCCCGATCACGGCCTCGGAGGACTTCGGCCTCTACGGTCGGGCGGGGGTGCCGAGCGTCATGATGTGGCTCGGCGCGGTCGAGCCCGCGACGTTCGCCCGCGCCCGCAAGGACGGGGTGACGCTTCCCGGCCTCCATTCGCCGCTGTGGGCCCCGGACGCGGAGCGTGCGACCGGGACGGGCGTCGAGGCGCTCGTCGCGGCGGCGCTGGCTGTGTTCGCGCCGGGGGAGTAGTGCCTCCGGGGGATTCGGCCCGAAGCGCCCCTACCGGCCCCGGGGCTTCGTGCTACCTTGAGGACCCTGTCGAGAGACGGAGGCGGAGGATGAGCGTGGGTGCGGGCGGCGATTCTCGATCGGCGCCGTTCCGCACCTGCGGGGCGTGCGGCCGGGCGTGGTCCGACTGGCGGCAATTCGTCGTGGATCCCGAGCTCAGGCTGCTGGGATTCCAGGCGCTGGTCGAGGCGCCCGAGTCGAACCTCTTGGTCTTCGAGCACCGCTGCGGTAGCAGCGTCTCGGTGCTCGCGAGGCGACTCCGGCATCTGCTCCCGCAGGACGACCCGGTCGACGGCGTCAAGGTACTCTACGGCTCCGGCGCCTGCGGGGGGTTCTGTCGGACGATCGCGGACCTCTCCGCGTGCGACCGGCCGTGTGCGAACGCCCGCGACCGCCGCCTCATCCGGCTTCTGATCGACATGAAGGCGGGGAGCTCGCCGGCGCGAAAGCCGGGACGTCGCCGCTGAACCCGCCGTCCCTCCGCCGGATCGCGGCGACCCGATAGGGCACCGGCTCGTCGACGTTGCATTCGAGCTCGCCCGCCGGGGCGATCAACCGGGCTCGGGCGACTTCGCGGTCAACGCCTCGAGGAATCCGGGCGGCGGCTCGAAACCCACCCGGCGTGCGAGCCGCACCTCTCGCCATGCTCCGCCGGTGTCCCCGAGGTAGTAGAGCGCGATGGCCAGGTTGCCGTGCGCCCGCCCGTACGCCGGGTCCAGCCGGATCGCCTCCGAGAAATGCGACGCGGCCTCGTGGTAGAGCGCACGGGCCGCGAGCACGGTTCCCCAGTTGCACTCGATGTCCGCCCGCACGAGGCTTGCCGCCTCGAGCCGGAGCGCGTCGCGAAGCTGCTCCACCCCCTCGTCGAGCCGCCCCGCTTCGGCCAGCGCGACGCCGAGCTCGGCATGCGCGGACGAGAGATCGGGGTCGAGGCGCACGGCCTCCCTGAACTGCGCCATCGCCTCCTCGGTCCGCCCCATCCGCTTCAGGGCGACACCGAGATCTACATGGGTCCCCGCGTGCATCGGGTCGATGCGGAGCGACAGACGGAACTGCTCGATCGCCTCCGGCACCTCGCCTCGCCGGAACAGGACCGTGCCGACGCCGAGGAGCGCCAGGGACCGATCCGGGTCGGTGCGAAGCGCCTCCCGGTAGTGATTCTCCGCCTCGTCGAGCCGGCCCTGACGGATCCTCACACCTCCCAGCTGCAGATGCGCGACGTAGTTGTCGCGCGTGACCTCGAGAGCCCGGGTGAAGAGGGTCTCGCCGTCGCGCCAGCGGCGGACCTCGGCGCGCGTCAGCACGATGCACCCGACTATCGCGACGATCCCGACCGCGGCCGCGACTCGGGGCCCCCTGGGCGGTGCGTCGCGCCGCCCGACCGAGAGCCGCCGCGAGAGGCTCTCGCTCGCGTCGTGGATCCCCCACACCACCGCCACGAAGACGCCGACGAGCGGGACGTACGTGTACCGATCGGCCATCGCGTGCTCGCCGACCTGCACGAGGCCGATCACCGGGAGGAGCGTCCCGAGGTACCAGAGCCACCCGAAGAGGAGGTACGGGCGGGTCCGCCTCAGCCTCACGGCCGCCGAGGTCACGAGCAGGAGGAAGGCCACCGCGGCGACGATCTGCCAGGCCGGCAGGGCTTCCCGCGGATGCGGGTAGAACACGGCCAGGCCCGTCGGTCGGACCGTCTTGACGAGGTAGGCCGCCATGGCCACGGCGGCGTTCAAGAGGCGCTGCCCGATCGGCAGGACCGATGCGCCGGCGATCGCCTCGCCCGCTCGCTGGGACGCCACCGTGAGAACCGCGGACGCGGCGCAGAGTGGAAGCAGCGGCATTTTCTCCCGCAACGCGCTCCATGGGCCCACCTCGCGATTCGATCGCCGGGCGCCGAGGCGGCCGAGCGGCCAGTAGTCCAGAAGGAGCAAGGTGAACGGGAGCGTGATCGCCATCGGCTTGGACGCGAGGGCCAGGGCGCAGAGGGCGACGAGCGCCGCGTACCGCGCGGGATGGCGCGACTTCACCCACCCGGCGTAGACCCCGATCGCCGAGAGCCAGAAGAGCGTGCTCAGAACGTCTTTCCTCTCCGCGATCCAGGCGACCGACTGGACGTGGAGCGGGTGGACGGCGAAGAGAAGGGCGACGAAGGCGCTTCGCCCGACGGCTCCGGTCATCCTCAGGAGCAGGAGGAAGAGGAGCATCGCGTTCGCCGCGTGCAGCGCCACGCTGGTGACGTGGTGCTTGCCGGCATCGAGCCCGAAGAACTGGACGTCCAGCATGTGGGAGAGCCAGGTGAGCGGATGCCAGTTCCCGGCGTGGAACGACGTGAAGGCCCAGGCGAGGCCCTGCGCGGTGAGCCCCGACCGAACGTGCGGGTTCAGGGTCACGTACTCGTCATCGTCGTAGTCGAGAAAGCCGTTTCCGCCCACGGAGGAGAACGCGATGATCGTCGCCGTCGCGAGCAGCACGATGGCGATCGTGCGCTGCCGAGCGACCCGGGTCTCGAGCATGGCAGCAGGATAGCTCAGCTTGCGCGCGGCGTTCCAGCCGCCGTTCCTGCGAACGCCGCGCCGCTCATCGGCCGCCTCCGCCCGGCGCCCGGCGGCGCGCCTCCCGGAGCGCGCGGCTCGCGCTCTCGTTGCCGGGCTCGATCCTCAGGGTCTCCTCGAAGTGCGCGATCGCCTCCTGCGGCTTGCCCTGCCTCACCAAGAGCAGGCCGAGGTTGAAGTGGGCCCCCGCGTCGCGGGGGTCGAGGCGAAGCACCTCGGAGAACTGGCCCGCGGCCTGCTCCGCGTCGCCCTGCATGGCGAGCACGATCGCGAGATTGTTGTGTGCCGCGGACAGGTCGGGCGCGATCTCGAGCGCCTTCGAGATCTCCGCGATGGCCTCCGCTGCGCGCCCCTGCCGGCCGAGCACGGAGCCGAGGTTGTTGTGGGCCTCGGCGAACCCTGGCTCGAGCCGGATCGCCTCGCCGTAGGACGCTGCGGCTTCGTCGAGCCGGCCCCGGCCGCGCATCTCGTTGGCGCGCTCGAAGCTCGCCCATGCCTCCGGATTCACCTTCGCCTTGGCGGCGGGCGTCGCCGCGGCCCGCTGCTTCGTCTCGAGGGCGGCCCGGAGCATGGAGCCGATGGCGGGCTCGTCCGGCTGCAGGCGCTCCGCCTCGCGGAAGGCCACGATCGCCCCGTCGATGTCGCCGGTCTTGCCCAGGGCGTTCCCGAGGTTGAGCCAAGCCTCGACGTGGGTGGGCTTCGCCTTCAGCGCTTCGCGGAACAGCCCGATCGCCTCGCCGACCCGCCCCTTCCCCTGCACCGCGACCCCGAGGTTCGAGAGGGTCGGCGCGTGGTCGGGACGGAGTCGCCGCGCTTCCTCGAGGTGGCGTATGGCGTCGTCGAAGCGCCCCTGCCCCGTCAGCGTTCCTCCCAGATTGCTCTCCGTGACGTAGTTTTCGCCGGTGACCGCGAGGGTGCGCTCGAAGAGGGTCACGCTGTCGTGCCAGTAGCCGGCCTGCCGCCAGGACAGGACCGAGCAGCCCGCCACGGCCAGCAGGGCCGCGGCCCCCAGGATCGCGCGCGGGTACCGCCGATCGCCGAGGAGGTCCGGCAGGCCCCAAGCCAGCATCAGGAACACGCCGACCAGAGGGACGTAGGTGTAACGGTCCGCCGACGCCTGCACGCCCACTTGCACGACGCCGATCACGGGAACGAGGGTCCCCACGTACCAGAGCCAGCCGGTGGCCAGGTAGGGGGCGCGCCGCGCGGATGCCGCGACGACGGCGGTGACCGCGACCAGGAGCGCAGAAGCCCCCGCGACTTCCCAGGCCGGCAGCTTCGCGGCGAGCGGATAGAGCACCCCGAGGTCGGCCGGCCAAACCGTCCTGGCGAGATACGTCACGTACGCGACCACGGCGTTCGCGAGCCTCGCCCGGAACGGCAGCACGTCGAGTGCGGCGATCGCGCCCCCTCGTTGCTGCACCACCCAGGTCACGACGGACGAAGCCGCCGCGAGCGCGAAGAGCGGGAGCTTCTCGGTGACGAGCCGGAGCGGCGGGAGGAAGCGCCGTCCGCCGCCCGCCGGGGCGCCGCCAAAGCGCGCGAGCGGCCAGTAGTCGAGCAGCAGGAGGACGAACGGGAGCGTGACGAGCATCGGCTTGGCCATCAAGCCGAGGCCGAGCAGGAGCGGAAGGAGCACGCGGCCCGTCGTCGTGGGCCGCGTGACGTGGCGCGCGTAGGTCAGGAGGATCAGCATCCAGAAGAGCGTGCTCAGCACGTCCTTGCGCTCGGCCGCCCAGGCCACCGATTCGACGTGGAGCGGGTGCAACGCGAAGAGCGCCGCGACCGTCGCGCTTCGCCAGACCGCCCCCGTCATGGCGTGGAGCGCGAGGAGGAGGAGCACCGCGTTCAGGGCGTGGAGCCCCAACGAGACGAGGTGATGCCCCGCGGGATCGATCCCGAAGATCTCGCAGTCGAGCGCGTGGGAGAGCCACGTCAGAGGGTGCCAGTTGCTGTGGGACCCGGTGCGAAACGCCCAGGCCACCGTCTCGACCGTCAGCCCGGCCCGGACGTGCGGGTTGTACGTGACGTAAGCGGGATCGTCGAAATCGATGAAGCCGTTGCCTCCGATCCGGCCGTAGACGACTCCCGACAGGAGCACGAGCGCGAGAGAGAGCAGCGCGAGCCGCTTGAGCGGGGCGGGGGAGGACGGATCGTGGCCCACGACGGATCCCTAGCGAACGTCCAGTTCGATGCCGTCCACCCGCTTCGCTCCCACCCAGGCCTCGACCCGCCACCGCCCCTGCCGCAGCACGCCGCGGCGCTCTTGAATCCAAGCGGCCGAGCCGCTCAGGGCCGGAACGACGAAGACGGGGCTCGAGAACCCGGCGCGGCCGTCCGCCGCGATCCAACGGAACGCCACCGGGAACGGCTGCGGGTTCTCGTCGAAGTCGAAGCGAACGACGAGATCCTGATTCCTGCCCACGGACGAGGCGGGAACGAGGGCCATGGGGTCCCGGCCCTTCCCGACGTGCAATCCTCGCGGGACCGGCACGAAAGGGGGCGGCGCTTCGGTGCCGTCCTGCGCCGCGGTCACGAGGCGGTAGACGAAACGGAGATCGTCGAGGGGAAAGACCTCGAAGCGATAGGGCTTCCCCGCCGCCCGGAGGAACACGTCGAAGGGCGGTCCGAGGGTCGCGAGGAAGAGCGGGAGATCCGCGGCATGGGCGTATCCGACGAGCTGCGCAAACGCCTCCTTCGACAACCCCCAGTCCGCGAACCCGAAGAGGTTGACGAGGTTCGTCTCGAGGTCCGGACGGCGTCCCTCGTAGAGCCGATAGAACTCCAGCGAGTTGTACCTCGAGTCGTCGTCGAGGTAGGTCGCGTTCGGCGGAAGCTTGTCGAGGAGGGCGCCGAAGTACGCGTCGATGTCGCGGTAGCGTCGCTTGTCGGGATTCGCGACGAAGCGGGCCGGGTCGATGGTGTTCGAGGACTCGCCGGTCGCCCCGAACCGCATCGCCCAGACGCTCCCGGCGGGGGCCCTCCACGAGCCCATCCGCGCGTAGAGCCAGGGGGGCGTCGCCACCGACAGGACGAATCCCAGGCCGATCGCGGCCGCCAGCCGGAGCGAGCGACCCTCCCTCGCCCAGGCGACCAGCTGATCGAGGGCGAAGGCGCCCCAGAAGGCGAGCACGAGGAACGACACGAGGAGGAACGCGAAGCGGTCCCAGGTCTGGTAGAGGGCGAAGAAGGCGCCGGTGACGCCGAAGATGATCAACACCCCCGCGGTCGCCGCGCTCCACCTCCACGTCTGGAGGAATCGCAGGAAACCCACGGGCACCAGGAGGAGGAAGGGCGATGGGAACTGGAGCAGGGTCAGCTGGGCCGTGTCCGCGATTCCGAGGCCCCCCGCCCAGCGGAACATGATGTCCTTGAACGGTCCCCCGGCTGCCGCCGACACGGCCGATCGCAGCCCTCCCGCCGACCACGCGTCGCTCAGGAGCACGAGCCCGTAGGGAACGAGGCTCGCCGCCGCGACGACGGCGGCGCGCCCCGCGAACCGGACGATCTCCGCCCGCGCGCCCGGGCCGCGCGCCAGTCGCGCCACGTGCCCGCTGGCCACGGCGACGGCCGCGAGTCCGATCACCCCGAGCTGCGCGTGATGGAACAGGGAGATGCCCGAGAGGGCGATCAGCCAGAGCAAGGGCCCCTCGCCCGGGGCCTCGCGGTACCGGGCCAGGAGCAGGAGCGCACCCACCACGAAGCAAGCGTTGATCGCGTACGATTCGACGATGGTCGAGTGCCACCACATCGAGTGCGAGACCATCAGGAGCGTCGCCGCCATCGCCGCGACGGTCCGCGAGCGCAGCGAGCGGACGACGAGGGAGTAGAAGAGCGAGACCGCCAGGCCGCCGAAGAAGACCGACATCAAGTTCGCGCGGAACGCGAGGCCCCCGATCGGAAGCGCCGTGAACAGCCGGCCGAAGAGGAGCGAGAAGTTGTGGCTGTTGACCTCGGCCGACAGACGCAAGTCCAGCATGTCTCCGATCAGGATCGCCGTGTCCGACATCCCGATGCCGCGGGAGCAGGTGGACAGGTAGAAGAGGAACGGCAAGGCGACGAACGGGTGCCGCGCCGCAACCGCAGCGACCCGCCTCACTCGCTCGCCTCGATGGACCCGCACGCCTCAGCGGACCTTCGTCCCGCATCCTGAGGCCCCATGCCTCAGGATGCCGGAACGACCCTCAGTCTACAGGAAGTGCTTTGCTCACGGGCGAAAGGAGAGGTTCGCCCCCTCACGGCGGACACTTCGGAGGATCGAGGAGCACGCCCGCCCAGATCCCGTCCCGGGCGAAGACGGTCTTGGCGCGCGTCTTGGCGAAGGCCTGGACGAGGGCGAGGTCCCCCTCGAACTCCTCGAGGCCGTACGAGGGCACGAGGGTCGGCAGGAACCCGTGGAGGTGCTCCACGTTGATCAGCAGGTAGGTCACGCCCTGCTCGCGCAGCGCGCAGTGAAGCTCGTCCAGGTTCTTCTGCCGATGGATCCACTGGAGGACCTGGGCGCCCTCGTTGATGTGATACGGGATGTAGTCCAGGCCGCGGAAGATGAATCCACGGCTCTCGGCGAACAGGAGCAGGCGGTCGCGCGGTCCCATGACCTTCCGGAGCTCAACGGCGGCGGCCTCGGCGGGATGGCCGTTCCGGAACTCTTCGACCGAGAGGGTGCCGATCGCGTAGCCGTAGCGAGCCGGCAGCTCCTCCAGCAGCAGCGCCTGGCAGTAGACGAGTCCCGCGAGCGGGAGCGCGATGAAGAGCCGCCCCCAACCCGGTAGACCGGAGGCCAGGGCCGCCAGCGCCGCCCCCCCCGCGACGGCGAAGCAGGCGAGCGCGGGAAGGAGGAACCGCGCCTCCTGGAACGTGAAGAACCAGAGCACGGTGAGGATCCCGCCCGCCGCGAGGAGCCGGGCGACGAGGGGATGCCGCCGAACGCTCCCGACCAGGAGGGCTCCCAGCGCTCCGATCACGTACAGCGGAGTCACCTGGTAGCCGAAGCTGTTGCCGTAGACCTCCGGCACCGTCCGCATCACGAGGTTCCAGGGCAGCAAGAGGAGCGCGCCCAGGCTCCGCCCCATGCCGACGCGCGACAGGAAGGTCGTACTCTGCTCGATCGCCGTGCGATCGAAGTACTCTCCGCCCGCGGGGTAGAACAGGGACTGGAGGAGGGGGGCGACGGGGTTCCCCGTGAAGACCAGATTGCGCACCAGCCAGGGGGAGCAAACCACGACCGCCCATCCGGCGAGGACGCCTCCCGCCAGGAGGGTGGCGCGCACCCGGCGTCGCGGAGGGAGCCAGAGCATCAGGAGCAGCGCGGCGAGCACCAGCGCGCCGTGGAGCTTCACCAGGAGGCAGATCCCCGAGAGCACACCCGCGTAGCGCAGGGAGCCGCGGTCCGAGGACGCCGACCTCTCCTCGAACGCGACGAGCGCGAGGAAGGCGTAGAACGCCAGGGTGAGGTCGTTGTACGCCCAGCTCAGCTCCCTCTGGAAGAGCGGGTCCGCGAGGAGAACGGCCGGCGCCAGGATCGCCGCGAGGCGGGAGAACCGATTCGCGGCGAGGGAGACCGCCGCCAGCAGGAGCGCGCCGAACTCGAAGTGCAGCAGGGTCGCGAGCGAGGGACCGCCGAGGACGAGCGCGGGGACGTAGAGCATCTCCATGAGGAACGGGTAGGCCGTGAGGTGCGAGAAGGGGGTGACCACGATCCCGTTCGCGAAGAGATACCGCTCGGGAATCGCCAGGTGATAGGTGAGCGCGTCCCATCCCGGCTCCGGAGCGAATGCGCCCAGGAAGGCGTTGAGGCAGAGGAGGACCGCGGCGAGGGCGAGCCACGACAGACGCCCATGCGGCCGCTCCCCGATCCACGGGCGGCCGCGACGCGTCCACGCGATCGCCACCGCGGCGGCGGCGGGAAGCGCGATCGCCAGGTGGACGGCCGGGAACTCGAGCGCGTGCAGGGCGGCGAGCCCGAGCACGAGGAGGGAGAGGAGAGCGAAGCCGAAGCCGAGCCGGTGGAGAAGCCTGAATTCCTTCCCGGCCGATCGGCACCGCAGGAGCCGCTCGACGAGGACGCCCAGCGACCACGCGGCGAGGTTCATCGCGAGGAGCCAACCCAGGATGCGCGTCATGTCGGCCAGCTTGGCCGACCGGAGCCCTGCTCCCTCGGGGGGGAAGAGCCGGCCGGGAAGGCGGGGCGGGTACCGCCCGAAGTGGAGGGCCATCACCACGGCGCCCAGAACGAGGACGAGCGCGCCGGCGGCGGCGAGGGCCCGGGCGGGGCGCGATTCCGGGGCGACGACGATCGGTCTCCTCCTGGGGCCGCGAAGGCGGCGTGGCGTATTGTATCCGGGGTATCTCCCGGCGGTGGCGTCCGACGCCTGGGTGGCCACGGGCGTCGGGAATCCGGCGGGATCACGAGCACCCCCGAAAGAATTGCCGTTCCTGGCGTCTCTCCGCGGCGCCGGGCGTGGCACGGCGATTGCGGTGCTCCCGGAGGGGCTTCGCTCGCGAGGCTACGGGGGTGGCGATGGGCGCCGAGACGGGATTCCGCGTGCTCGGGATGCTGCGGGTCAGGAACGAGGCGGAGCTGATCGGGGACGCGCTCGACCACATGGCCTCGTTCTGCACCGGCGGGGTCTTCGTCTACGACGACGCGTCCGGCGATGGCACCTCCGATCTTGCGGCAGGGCATCCCGCGGTGCGCGAGGTGATCCGGGGCGCGGACTGGGACGACGACCGCGAGCGGGCCGAATGGCAGCACCGCGCCGCGCTCCTTGACGCCGCTCGGCGCCACGCCGGCCCCGGCGACTGGCTGGTCTACCTCGACGCGGACGAGCGGGTCGAATGGGACTTCAGCCGTCTCGCGAGCCTCGGCCCCGACGTGATCGCCGTGAGGATGAAGCTGCTCGACTTCCACATCACGAGAGAGGACGAGGGGCGGCCGTACACCGAGCGCCGCTACGCCGGACCCGAGTACCGCTCGATCGTCGTCGCCTTCCGCAACCGGCCGGGAATCGTCTATCGCCACCCCGACCAGCGCGAAGTCGAGCTCAGCGGCCCCGGCCGGATCCTCGACGACGGGTGGGTGCGCCACTACGGCAAGGCGCTCTCGGTCGCGCGCTGGGAGCGGAAGTGCGATTACCACGCCGGGCACTTTCCGAGGTATGCCGAGAAGTGGGCGGCCCGGCGCGGGCGCGCCGTCCACGACGCCTCGGACTTCGGGGCCCCGCTGATTCGCTGGGAGGAGCGTGAGGCGAGATCCTACCTCATGCCGCACGAGCCGGAGCGCGCCGGGCGGAGGCATCTCGGAGAGCCGGGGCCGCTCCGCGTCCTCTTCACGAACCACCACCTCATGAACGCCGCGGGGAGCGAGACGTTCACCCTGACCCTCGTCAGGGCGCTCACCGAGCGCGGGCACCGCGTGACGGTCCACTCGAAATTCCTCGAGCCCCTCGCTCCCGAGCTGGCGGCGTCCGGGGCGCGGGTCGTCGACGATCTCCAAGCGGTGCGACAGGAATCGTTCGACGTCGCCCACGTGCACCACAACGTCTGCGCGCTCGAGGTCCGCCACTGCTTCCGCGAGCTCCCGATGGTCTTCGTGTCCCACGGCGTGCTCCCCTTTCTCGAGCGGCCCCCCGTCGCGGACGTCGGCATCGCTCGGTGGCTCGCGGTAAGTGAGGAGGTGCGGGGCCGGCTCCTGACCTGCGGAGTGCCGGAGGGGCGGCTCGAGATCTTCCGGAACCCCGTGGACGACCGACGCTTCCGGGCGGAGACGCCGCTATCGCCGCGACCTCGGCGAGCACTCGTCCTGAGCCACCGTATCGACGAGGCGACCGAACGCGCGATCCGCGACGGCTGCGCCTCCGCGGGGGTCGAGACCGTGTTCCTGGGGGCGCGCTTCGGGATGGCGGATCCGCGCGACCTGCCGGCGCTCATGAACGGATCGGACGTCGTCTTCACCCTGGGCCGCGGGGCGATCGAGGCGATGCTGTGCGGCCGGCCCCCGTTCGTTCTGGACCATGCGGGAGGCGACGGGCTCCTCGGGCCGGACAACGTCGAGGAGTCGATGCACTGCAACTTCTCCGGCCGACGCTACGCGAGGCGCTTCAACGCCGCGGACGTCGCGGCGGAGCTCAGTCGCTTCTCCCCCGAAGGAGCCGCGTGGCTCCGGAGCTTCGCCCTCGCGCGCTTCGGCGTCGAGGGCAGCGTGGCGCAGCTCGAGCGGGTCTACCTGGCCGCCATGGATGACCGGGGAGCGTCGCGGTGCGCCCCGGGCGCCGAGGAGGTCATCGACGCCTTCGCGGAATCGGTTCGCGAGACGGTGGGGCAGGCGGCGATCCTCTGGTCTTGGCGGGCGCGCGCCGGCCGCGTCGAGGCACCTCCCGCTCCGGAGGACGCCGATTCGGGCCGTCTACGCGTCGTGGAGCTCCTGTTACGCGCGGGCTGGACGGAGCCCGCGCGAGCCCTGCTCCTCGATACCCTCTCCCGCGAGATCGACCGCGTGGATGCCCTGGCACTGATGGCGCGGCTCGGCGCCCTGGAAGGGGCCGACGACGACGCGCGAGAGCTCCTGGACCACGTCCTGTCGGTCGACCCCGGCCACCGGATCGCGCGGGAGACGCTGGGCCTCCTCGACGCGAGAGGAACTCGCGGCTGACGGACCGCGAG
Source organism: Terriglobia bacterium (assembly GCA_020073205.1). Taxonomy (NCBI): domain Bacteria; kingdom Pseudomonadati; phylum Acidobacteriota; class Terriglobia; species Terriglobia bacterium. Next base: position 78,950 of record JAIQFR010000001.1, on the reverse strand, counting down.
CGCCCGACGGCGGCCGCTCCTCAGTGACGACCCTCGCGGCGCGCGCTCGCGCCGGGGTCCACGGCCCAGCTCTCGCTCGAACGCCGGTAGGCAGCCAGCTTCGCGGCGTTCCGCTCGCGCCACAGGAGCCCCTCGGGATCGCCCGCGGCACGGCGGATGTCGTAGGCGAGCGCCTCCAGGTGCCCGCCGGCCCGCATGGAGTCGAAATAGGCGAGGACGAAGGGTCGCCAGAACGCGGTGTCCGACTCCCGCGCGTGGAGCGACGAGACGAGCTTGAGGATCGTGTCCAGGGCGTAGACGAAGAACGTGGCCTCGCTCTTGTCCTTCCACGGCCCGCTCTGGCGCAGGATCCCGATCATCGACATCCCGGCGACCTCCGCTGCGCTCGGGGACGAGCGCGCCGTCTCGGTCGGCACGCGCGCGCGGATCACCCCGACGGAGCCGGCGTCGCCCGCCGACGCGGGGGCCTCGAGGTTCTCGAAGAGCATGGCCCACATCCTCTTCGCGATCTGCTGCGAGGGCGGCGTATCCCCTTCGAGCGTCAGCGAGCGAGCGTAGGCGGCGAAGGCCCTTCCCCTCGCGCCGGAGTCGTAGAGGGTGTCGCCGAACGCGCGCCAGATCTCGGCGCGATACGGCGAATCGCGGAGACAGTTCTCGAACGCGTCGATCGCCGGCTCGGACCTTCCCTGCGCCGAGAGGCTCAGCGCGAGGTGGAAGCGGAGCGTCGGGTCCTGCGGCCGGACCGCGAGTCCCCTGCGGAACACGCTCTCCGCGAGCGCCCAGTGCCCGAGCATGGCGTGGGACGAGCCGAGCAGCACCCACGCCCCCTGCGGAGCGGTCTCGGGGATCGACACGACCTTGTCGAGCATCTCGATCGCGGCGAGGTGGTCGCCCTTCGCGAACGTCGAGTAGGCCATCTCGTAACGCGCGTCCGCGTTCGACGGGTCCGCGTCGAGGACGCGCTGGAAGATGCGGATCGCCTCGTCGTACTCCCCCGCCTCGTGCAGTTGAACGCCGGCGAGGAGGAGTTCTCCGGTGTCGGGGGGCGCGGACGGTGCCGCGAGTGAAGGCGAAGCCGTGACGGCGACGGCGATCAGGAGCATCGGGACGAGGCGCATGGGCTCGGTTCCTCCGCTTCCAATTTGCGTCACGGGCAGAGGAAAATCGAGGGATGGGCGCGGGATTCTTGGGTTTGTGCGGATATTCCGGCGTGTGATTGTTACGCGGATGCGACGCAATCGGGTAAGAAGGTGAGGCTGAGCGACGAGGAAGGGATTCCCGAGGCTCTCGTCTAGTATGGAGCGGGAGGCAACCATGCCAACGAGCGGCCATTCGGCTCCCGTGCCCCCTAAGACGCCGGCGGAGCGAATCCTCCGGCCGTTCCAGGAATTCCTCCGCATCGAGGCCTCGGCGGGGATCCTCCTCCTTCTTTGCACGGTCGCCGCGCTCACATGGGCCAACTCGGGAGCGGGGTCGCTGTACTTCGAGATGGCCCGCGCTCCGGTCACCGTCGGCGTCGGGCCATTCGTTCTCTCGAAGCCGATCGTGGTCTGGATCAACGACGGGCTCATGGCGATCTTTTTCCTGGTCGTCGGCCTCGAGATCAAGCGGGAGGTCCTCGTGGGCGAGCTGTCGAGCCCGAGGCGGGCCGCGCTACCGCTCCTCGCTGCCGCCGGAGGCATGATCGTCCCTGCCGCGATCTACCTCTCCCTGAACGCCGGGACCGACAGGGCGGCGGGGTGGGGGATCCCGGTGGCGACGGACATCGCGTTCGCCATCGGCGTGCTCACCCTCGTCGGGAAGCGCGCGCCCCTCGGGGCCAAGGTCTTCCTCACCGCGCTGGCGATCGCGGACGACCTCGGAGCCGTGCTGGTGATCGCGATCTTCTACGGTGGGAGGATCGACGGGGCCGCGCTCGGAGCGGTCGCCGCGCTCATGGCTCTCCTCTTCGCCGCGAACCGTGTCGGGGTGCGCAGTCCCCTCGTGTACGGGTTGCTCGGCGTGGGGTTGTGGCTCGCGGTCTCCCGATCGGGCGTGCACCCCACGGTGGCCGGCATCCTGCTCGCCGCGGCCGTTCCTTCACGCTCCGGGATCGAGCACGCGCTTCACCCGTGGGTCATGTACCTCATCATGCCGGTCTTCGCCTTCTTCAACGCGGCCGTGGTCTTAAAGGGCAGCCCTCTCGACGCTCTGTTGCATCCCGCGACACTCGGGGTGGTCCTCGGCCTGGTCGTCGGGAAGCCGGTCGGCATCACGCTGTCGTCCTGGCTCGCGGTTCGGGCCGGGCTCGCCGCGCTGCCCGAGGGAGTCGGGTGGAGGCAGATCATCGGCGTGGCCTGCCTGGGAGGGATCGGGTTCACCATGTCCCTCTTCATCGCGGGCCTCGCGTTCGACGGTTCCCTGCTCGCGTCGGCGAAGACCGGGATCCTGATGGCATCGGCGGCGGCCGGCGTCCTCGGCTGGCTGTCCCTTCGAGGCTCGCGGGTCCCGACTCCTAGGCCTTCGGAGGGCCCGTCAGGGCCAGACGCGTGATCCGCTCGATCAGATCCTCGTAGGGGATCCCGGCCTTCCCGGCCGCCTCGGCGAAGTCCTCCCCCGAGCCGATGTCGGGGTTCGGGTTCGCCTCGACGATGAAGAGCTGCCCGTCGGGCGCGAGGCGCAGGTCGATCCGGCCGTAGCCCCGCATCTGCAGCACGCGGAAGGTCCGCTTCGCCAGCCGCGAGACCTTCTGAACCGTGCCCGCCGGGAGGTCCTCCGCGAAGGTGTTGACGATCCCCCATCGCTCGCGGTAGCCCTCGTCCCACTTCGCCTTGAAGCTGGCGAACCGCGGCTCGCCCTCGGGGACCTTGGAGAACGTCAGCTCCCGCAGAGGGAGGACCGTGAGCCGAGCGTCGCCGAGGACTCCCGCGTAAAGCTCGCGCCCCTCCACGTAGCGCTCCACGATGACGTCCGTCTTCATGCGCTGGTGGAGGAAGTTCGCCCGGCGAAGCGCCTGCTCCTCGGTCTCGGCGAACGAATCGCGGGCGATCCCCACGGAGCCCTCCTCGGCGAGCGGCTTCACGAGGACGGGAAGGAGAGACTTCGCGAGCGCCTTGAGCGGCCGAGCGCAGCGGGAGACGACGAACGGCGGGACGGGGACCCGGTGGTGGCGGAGGATCTTCTTCGAGAGCGCCTTGTCCTGGCAGATCATCAGGCCGTGCGGCCCGCAGCCCGTGTGCGGGATCGCGAGCAGCTCGAGGACGCCGGCCACGTTGCTCTCGAACCGGCGCTGCCCGCGGAACGCCTCCACGAGGTTCCAGACGAGGTCCGGATTCACGCGATCGACGTGCGCGAGGATCTCGCGGGGATGATCGTGAATCGGTCCGAGGAGCACCTCGTGGCCGTTGGACCGGAGGGCCTTCAGGACGTGCCCCTCCGTGATCCAGTCCTGGCGGGTCTTCATCAGCTCCTCGTACTCGTCGTCGGCCAAGGGAGACTCGTTGACCTCGAAGAGAGCGAGGATCCTGAGCGGCTTCCTGGCCATCACTTCCTCGGCCGGTACGCGTGGGTCCTGAGGCGATTGACGATGAGCGTGGCGACGTACGTCGAGAACCGCACGAGCGTCGAGGCCGGATCGGCGCGCACGACGAGGCGGTGCTCGTTGGCGATCCGCGCGAGGCTCGCGACGACCCGCGTCACGTGCCCCGGCCGGTCTCCGGACCAGGCCGCGACGGCCTCGACGATCAGTTTCTTGTTCCTGCGAATCAGCGCCGCCGCGGCGTCTCCGGGCGTCTTCGCGCGCGACGCGCCGAAGATGGCCTTGAGCTCCCGGACGCACAGCGACAGGTCCTCGAGCCGCTGGCGCCTGGACTTCCGCTCGTAGTAGCTCCTGAGGGTGGACTGGAGAAGCCGCGCCTGACCCTGCAGCCGCGGCTTCCGGCGCGGCGGACGCCGGCACGCGATCTCGTGCATGAGCCGGTCGACGAAGCGGAGCTTCCGCATGGCGGGCCAGCCCGCGTAGCGGGTCCGCCACAGCGAGTTCGGCTGGAGCCAGACGGCGAACGTCTCGGCGAAGTCCTCGTACGGATGGGATTGCGCGTAATCGTCCGGCACGTTGCGCACGAAGTTCTTGCTGACCGGATCGACCTTGTAGAAATACGGATTGTACGGCGTGCCGGGGGAGCCGAAGACTCGCCGCCAGTCGGGCCGCCTGTGAAGCCCGTAGGCGTGGTCGACGGCGTGCCCGGCCTCGTGCCGCAGCAGCTTCATGCACCAGGCCCGCGTCCCGCCCTCCACCTCGAACATCATCCGGAATTCCAGCGCCATGAGGCGTGGGTGGGCGAGGTAGAACGGGATCCCGATGGCGGCCTCGCCGTCCGGGCAGAGCCACTCCGCCGCCAGGTAGCACGGCGGCCGAAGGGCGAGACCACGGCTCTCGAGCTCCCGGTGGAGGCGGCCGATGTGGGGCTCGAGGGCGCTGCCCCGGATCCGCACCTCGAGGTCGCGGATGCGGACCTCGAGAAGATCGTCGTCGGACAGGTGTGCCCAGGTTCCGCCCCCCCCGTCTCCCTTGCGGTGCCCGCGCATGACGGGAAGGGTAACCGCGCCCCTTGAGGGCGGTCAACGCGCCGGGGCCAAAGGGAGGGGCCGGCGCGCGATTTCATCGAAACGATCGCCCTTTTTCGGGTGAAGAGAAAGCGGGGCACCCCACGCCCGGGCGGCGGGGGAGGCGGTTTGACCCGCCCCGCATCAAGGCCGATATTCCTTGCGTCGGGGCATTCCCCGAGGTGGGTGAGATGCGCGAGGACGACCCGGGCAGAAGCTCGGACACGACCGCCCAGGATGCGGCCAAGCGGGCCCTGATCGAGGTGCAGCGCTACCTGGCGGACGAGATCGCCCCCATGATGGCGGCGGAAGCCGCAGGGGTCCTGGTCCGCATGCCGCCCAAATACGGAGCGGCCGTCCTTCGCAACTGGATCGAGGCCCAGCTCCAGGCGCCGGGTCGGACCGCGCCGGTATCGAGCTACGTGTATCACGCGGTCAAGAAGCTGCACCATCTCGCCGAGCTGCGGGTCGTGGACGCGAAAGCCATGGCCCGGTACGTGGCGGAGCTTTCGCGCATCGTCGTCCGCCTCTGCCCCGAGGGGGAGCAGACGGATCTCCGGCTGAAGCTGAGCCGGATCGCCGAGGCCGAGACGACGTTGTCGGCGCCGGTCGCGCTGCTGAATCGTGAGATGGGGACCGCCGCCGAGGAAGCCGAGATCAAGCAGACCCTGGAGCGGCGGATCGAAGACGTGTCGCGTCCGAGCGCCGGGCCGCCTCCCGCCAGTCCCCGCCTGACCCTGCTCATGGGGCGGATGGACGAAGTGCGCGCGGCGCCCGGCAAGGGGCCCGCGGACGAGGAAACGCAGGAGCTTGCCGCGCGGATGGTGACGAAGGCCGCCGCGGAGGCTCGCGACGCCGACCAGCTCGAGTCCTCCCTCGCGAAGCTCCGCAAGCTCGGGATGGAGCCCAATCTCGACCGCCGCCTGTTCCGAATGCTCGCTCAGCGCATGCCGGAATGGGAGGTCGACCTGGAGCGGGCCAAGCCGGGCGACGAAGCAGCGGTCGGGCGGCTGCTCCAGGCGATGCACCGGATCGTGGCGATGGCCGGCTCGAGCGAGGAGGGGATCCAGCGATTCAGCGAGATGGTCTACGCGGCCATCGAGCAGTTCAACGAGGGTCACCTCGCCCAGGCCGTCGCGATGCTCGACACGGCGCAGAGGCTGATCGAGGAGAAGAAGGTGGACGGCGAGCTGGCCCGGATCGTCAAGACCCGGGCGCAGAGCGCGGTCGCCCTCGGACCGCTGCGCCAGTTCGCCTCGACCGCCGCCAAGCACGGGCTGCTCCGCAAGGTGCTGTGGTTCTTCCCGATCTTCAACCCCGACAGCCTCCTCGACCGCCTCGACGGCGAGCCCAAGCGGGAGACGCGGAAGCTGATGTTGTCGCTCCTCGAGGTGTACAGCACGCCCTGCCGGAACAAGGTTCTCGAGCGGCTCGCGGGGTGTCTGGCCGGGAAGCCGCCCGACCCCGACGGCTTCTACAGTCGCAACCTCGTGTTCCTGCTCCGCCGGATCCCTCGCGGCGCCCAAGAGGATCCGCAGAAGGAGCTCACGCTCCTGGCCGAGTTCAGCCGGCCGCAGCGCCCGTTCATGGTCACCAAGGAGGCGGTGGGCGCGCTGGCCAACCTGAGCCATGGGAAGGTCTCGCAGGTCCTGGCCCAGCGTCTCGAAGAGTTCGAGCGCGCGGCGCATCCCGGGGTCACGGATTACACCGGAGAGGAGATGCTCGAGATCCTGGACCGGACCTGCGCGGCGCTGGCGTTCCTCGGCACGCGGGACGCGGTTCGCGCCGTCGTCGCCCACGCGCGCCTGGAGGACCCCCGCCTCGGCGACACGGTCGGGCGCCTTCGACATCTCGCGGACTGCGACCTCTCCGGCGGCGACCGGCTCGGCGAGCTCGTCGAATGGCTGAGGAAGGCCCTCCCGACGAAGGTCCTCGGGGTCGTCCTGAGGCGCGGTGCGCCGGTCGCGAGCTGCCTGGTGCAGGCGCTGTCGGGGACGCGGAAGCCCGACGTGGAGAGGCTGTTCGAGGAGATCGTGGAGCGCTACCCGGGCGAGGAATTCGCGGAGCGTGCCCGCGACGCGCTAGCCGGATTCCGGGCGGAGCCCGCGCCGGAGACCCCGGCGACGGAAAGCGTCGCCGGCGATCTGGAGCTCTTCGGCCTTCCGGCGCTTCTCCAATCGCTGGCGGACGCGCGACAGACCGGGCGCCTCGTGATCTCCGAGCGCAACGGACACGATCGATCGATCCTCGTGCTGCGCGACGGCAGAATCGGCGGGTGCGAGACGGGAACGCTCCGCGGCTTGGACGCGTTGTGCCAGCTGATGGAGCGGCCGCGGCCGGGGACGTTCCGGTTCGAGAAGGCGTTGCGGGAAACCCTGCCGGTCCAGGGGGAACCCATGGAGGTCCTGCCGGCGCTCCTCGAGGCGATCCGCCGGCACGACGAGTTCCAGGAGGATCGCGCGCTGGTTCCCGACGGCGTCTCGTTGATGCCGACGGGTGCTCGCCCTTCCCTTCCCCAGGACGAGAGCGACCGCGGGCTGATGGAGGTGGTCTGGCGGGAGGCGACGCGAGGCACCGCGCCCGAGAGCTGCGAGGGTCTGGCGGGCAGCGACGCGTACCGCGTTCGACGGCTCTACGCGCACTGGCTCGAGAACGGCGCCCTCAGGCGCCGCCCCGCGGCGTGAGCCTGGGCGGGGCCCCGCTCGGAGGCGCCCCGGGCCGGCACACCCGAACGAAGAGGGGCGACCCTGGCGGTCGCCCCTCGGCCTGATTCCGATTTCGCGACGAGCCGCGGCCCATGTCCCGGCCGCGGCGCGGAGTCAGGGCGCTCCGGCGACGTCGATCCTGCCGAAGCTCCCGTGCGCTTCGTGGTCGGAGCCGGCGGTGAAGAAGAGCTGGTTCGTTCCGCCTGCCGCCGCCCCGTTGCCGAACGAGATGGCCCACAGTCCCTCGATGCTGATGATCCTGCCGCCCTGATCGCGCAGCTGGCCCGCCGGGGTGAACCGGCGCATGTCGTCGGTCATCCTGTAGGCCAGGATGTTCCCGTCGCCGAAGTTGCCTATCAGCAGGTCGCCGCCGAAACGACCGAAATCGGTGGGCGCGAGGGCGATCCCCCACGGGGAGTTCAGCTGGCCGCGGGTGCCGACCCGGGCGATGAAGGTCCCCTCCGTGTCGAAGACGCTCACGAACCCGATGCCCTGCCCGGCGACGTCGTCATGCTGGTCGGCGTCCTGCTTCGCATAGGTCACGAAGATCCGTCCGCCGATCGCGCGGATGCCGAACGGGGCGAACCCGGTCGGAATGCGGGGGTCGACGAACGCACCCATCCGGACGACGGGCGCGAAGCTCCCGTCGAATACATCGACCCTGCCGTTGTGGAAGTCGGTCGCGTAGAGACGGTCACCCGCGCCCGTGCTGGCGATCGCAAGTCCCTTGTAGACGGTCCCGGCGGGGGAGCTGTCCACGACCACGAAAGCCTGGTGGGATGGGGAAGGCGGCGGGACTCCCGGGTTCCAGCCGGAGATGGTGCCGTCCTCGCTGGCGAAGAGGAATCGCGCGGGTCCGCTGTTCGTGCCGTCGTTCACGATGAACCCGGCTCCCGCCCCGGCTACCGCGCCCGTGGGATTGCCCGGGACCGTGACCACCAGGGATTGCGGCACGCCGTTCCCGTCGTAGAGAGTGGAGAGCCCCGTCCCGTTGTCCGCGACCCACCAAGGACTCGTGGAGGTCGCGGTGAGTCCCCAGGCGTTGACCAGGTTCGCGTCGTGCTGGGGTGCCTCCACGAAGCCGTCGGACGTGAGGAAGCTCACATGGTACGAATGCGCCTCCCCGAGCATCGTCCGGGCGGGGCCGGCGGCGAAGCTGGAGACGACGATCGCGGAGACGAACACGGCGGCCGCAGAGGCACCGAGATGGCGCATAGCTTTTCCGTTCATCGGTTGTTCTCCTTGCCCCCTGGAAATAAGAGTATTTGACTCCAGAAATATTCCGCGAAAATCCAGTGACCTGGGTCGGGGGTCGCGATCACGGGGCAGCCGGGGGGCCGTCGCCGGGGAGTTCTTGTTACGGGCGGTAAGCTGCCGGTAAGATGGAGGAATGATGGCATCCATTTCCTCGCGCCTTGGATCGCCTGAGGGGGGAGTCGGACGATGATCGTCGGAGTGATCGGCTCGGGCTCCATCGGACCGGACCTCGCCTACGGATTCGTCGCGGCGCTCGCCGGTGGCGGCGGTGGCAAGGTCTATCTCCACGACATCAAGCAGGAAGCGCTGGACGCCGGCGTCGCGCGGATTCGCGGATACGTGGCCAAGGGCCTCTCCCGGGGCAAGCTGAGCCCGAAGACCGCCAAGGCCATCGAGACGGCTCTCGTCCCGACCCGCAACGTAATGGACCTCAAGGAATGCGAGTACGTTCTCGAGGCCGCGACCGAGGATCTCAGGATCAAGAAGGTCATCCTCGAGAGCGTCGAGACGGTGGTCGGCGCGGACTGCCTCATCGGTTTCGCCACGTCCGGCATCCCACGCTCCCGCATTGCCGCAGGGGCCGAGCATCCCGAGCGCTGCTTCGTGAACCATCCCTTCTACCCGGCATGGCGAGCTCTTCCCGTCGAGGTGGTCCTGTCCGGCGACGAAGCGTTCGGGGCCCGGATGCTCGCGACGCTGAAGTCGCTCGGGAAGGTGCCGATCGTCACCGCCGACGTCCCCTGCTTCGCCGCGGACGATATCTTCTGCAACTACTGCGGCGAGGCGGCGCGGATCGCGGCGGAAGGCGTCGCCACCCCGGCCCAGGTGGACAAGGTCGTCAACGACGCGATCGGAGGAGGAGGCCCGTTCCTCGTGATGGACCTGACCCGCGGCAATCTCCTGAACGTGCACTGCATGGAGCTGATGCGCGAGGATCCCAAGGGAGGCGAGTGGTTCGCGCCCCCCCCGATCTTCAAGAAGCAGGGGCTGACCCCGTGGCACGACCGGAACAAGCCCGGAGATCCGAGCATCGACCCCGCGAGGGCGAAGGAGGTGCTCGACCGCATTCTGGCGGTGCTCCTCGGCAGAGCGCTGCAAGTGGCGGACGACGGCACCTGCGATCCACGTGAGCTCAATTGGCTCACGCGCAACGCGCTCGGCTTCCGTGCGGGCCTGCTCGATCTCGCCGAGGAACTCGGCACGGATCGGGTGCACGACATCTGCACGGCCTACGCCGCGAAGCACCGGGGTTTCCCGGTGCCGACGAGCGTCGCCGCCCGGAAGCTCCCGTCCTTCCTGAGAAACGTCTCCGTCGCGCGCGACGGGGAGATCGCGGTGGTCGCGATCCAGCGTCCCGAGGTGAGGAACGCCCTCGACGAGCGGACCATGACGGAGCTCGAGGAGGTCTTCTCCGGACTGGCTGCCGAGAACGCCGTTCGCGGCGTGGTGCTCACGAGCTTCGACGGTGCGCTGGCCGGCGCCGACATCGGCGAGCTGGCCGCGCTCAAAACCCCCGAGGAGGCGCGTCAGAAGTGCCTTCGCGGCCATGCCGTACTCGGCGCCATCGAGCGCATGCTGAAGCCGGTCGTGGCCGCGGTGGACGGGCCGGTGCTGGGCGGCGGCGCGGAGCTCGCGATGGCCTGCCACGCGCGCGTCGTCGGGCCGGCGCTGATGCTCGGCCAGCCCGAGGTCAACCTCGGCATCATTCCTGGTTACGGCGGAACCCAGCGCCTGCCCCGCCTGATCGGCATCGAGCGCGCCCTCGATCTCCTGCGCACCGGACGGCCGGTGGGCGCGACCGAGGCCTGCGCCTGGGGCTGGGCCGAGGGGGAGCCCGCGCCGGACGTCGTGGGCGCGGCAAAGGACCTCGTTCGCCTGCACCTCGCGGGGAAGAAGAAGCTCTCGCCCGTGGACCCGGCGCAGCTCCCCGTTCCGGAGAAGCTCCCCGCGCTGGACGTCGGTCACCATTCGCTGGTCACCGACGCCATCCTCGTTGGCGTCCTGCGCGAAGGGCTCGAGAAGCCCCTCGCGGAAGGCCTCGAGGTCGAAGCGGCGGGGTTCGCGCGCTGCAATCGGACGGTGGACTACGACATCGGCATGAAGAACTTCATCCAAAACGGCCCCAGGGTTCCGGCGGTCTTCCTGAACGAATAGCGGAGTGAACATGACGACCAAGGACAGGACCATCGTGATCCTCGACGGAGGACGCCGGACGCCGAGAGCGGACATTCTCCTGGACAACAGCAAGCCGGGGTTGTTCTCGCGCTTCTCCGCCACCCAGCTCGGTGGCATGGCCATCCGCGCCGCGCTCGACCGCACGAAGATCGACAAGGCCCTCGTCGGACACGTGGTCATGGGCATGGCGATGCACAGCCACCGCGATTCGATCTATGCGGCCCAGGGGATGAGATGGCGCGGCGGGCTCGCCGACGACGTGCCCGCCCTGACGGTGGCGAGGATCTGCGGCAGCGGGGCGGAGGCTCTCGCCGTCGGGTCGGAGATGATCCTCGCCGGCGTCCGTCACGACGAGGCGCGCCCGTTCGTGGTCGTGGGCGGCGCCGAGAGCATGCAGTACCCGTTTCTTCTCTACAACTACCGCGGGCGCAAGGTCGGCGAGGCCGTACAGAAGTACGGCCCCGTGGACGTCCGGAGCCTGCCCCCGGGAACGCACTTGCAGGACGGGCTCCTCATGTCCCTCTACGACCCGAGCGCGCGCATGTCCATGGCGAACACCGCCGAGGAGCTGGGACGGCGCTACTCGATCACGCGGGAGGAGGCCGACCGGTTCGGCTACCGCTCGCACGTCCTCGCGAAGAAGGCGAGGGACGCCGGCTGGTTCGACGAGGAGATCGAGCCTTTGACCGTGGAAGGGGACGGCGCGACCGTGCCCGCCGAGGTCAAGTACGACACGCACATCATCGATGACGTGAACCTGGAGAAGATCGGACGTCTCCCTCCCGCCTTCGAGCCCGGCGGGATCATCACGGCGGCGAACGCCAGCGCCGTCGTGGACGGTGCGGCGGCCATGGTGATCGGCAGGGAATCCGACGCGGACCGATACGGCCTCAAGGCGCTGGCGCGGGTGGTCGGGATGGGCGTGGCCGCCTGCGACCCGCAGATCATGGGGTGGGGACCTGTCCCCGCGACGCGCAAGGCCCTGGAGACGGCGGGCGTGAGCGGCGGCTCCATCGACCACGTGGAGCTGAACGAGGCGTTCGCCCCGCAGGCTCTGGCCTGCGTCCGCGACTTCGAGAAGATGGGCATCGATCCCGAGAAGGTCAATCCCATGGGGAACGCGATCGCTCTCGGCCATCCCCTGGGGGCCACGGGAGCCGTGCTGACGCTCACCTGCGCTTACGCGCTGCGCCGGACGGCGAGGCGCTACGGCCTGGTCACGATGTGCATCGGAGGCGGGCAGGGGATCGCGCTGGTCCTCGAGGCCGTGTAGCGCGAGTCGAAGGTCTGTTCGTTCGCCTCGGTCACGAACTTCTTGACCTTTCAGTCCGCCATCTTGATCGATGCCAGCTCTTCGACGTTCGCAAGGTCCTTCTTGGTGCGCACCTCGAGCCGCACGCCCCGGCCCTCGGGGTACTTGGGCCCATGCTGGATGATCTCGAGTACCCGCGCTGGAAGTCCGCTTCCTCGTGCTGCCTGGCAGGCCTTCTCGCCGAGCGCGAACGACGCCACGAAGTACCCTGGACAGGGCACCATGTACAGTACCGTCCTCCGCTTCTGCCGGAGCCGGAGAATCCAACCGTGGGACTTTCCCGAGAAGCTCCACTTCTCGTTCAGCGGAGCGAATTCGGAGGACAGATCAGCCCGTAGCTCAGCCCACAGGCCATTCCCCTTGCCCAGAATTGCTTCGAGTGCCCGTTCACTGGGTGGGGAACCGCGGTCAAGGAATGCGCTCGGCGACATGCGTCCTCTCAGCTCTGTCCGTCCGACGCTCCGGTTCAGCGGCGGGGTCGCGTGGCGCGGCCCTTGCGCTTCTCAACAAGGGCCGTGACACGCGAGACCGGCCGCTGCAGCGCGTTGGGCCGCTGCCGACTTGTTACTCTCGGCCAACCCAGTACGTGGGACGGCGCTTGAGATTCATGACCGCCAGAACCCGGATACCCGTTGGCTTGACCTTGTAGAGAAGCGCGTAGGGAAACCTGCGAAGAAGGCGACGACGAACGGAACCCCGGAGGATCGTCCCGGCATCGGGATGGTCGGCGATCAACTGCAAGCACCGCTCGACCTCCTTGAGGAACGAGAACCCCAGCCCCGAACCTTCAATCTCGTAATATTTCGCCGCCTCGTTTAGCTCCCGGTCCGCGAGACGATGAAAATCGCGAGGAGCCATTCACTTCAGCTTGGCCCGAGCGTCACGAAGCACATCGGTCGCCGAACGCGCGCCACCCGGCGCCGTGTCCCACTCGGCATCCCGTCGGTCGGCCTCTTCCGCCCAGAGCCGCTCATTCTCGCGATCCGACAGTGCTTCGAGGCTCTCTAGGAGCTTCTCGGCCAACCGTGCCCTTGCCTTTGGATCCAGCTTCAGGGCTTCGGCCTCGATTTCCTCGTTGCTCATACCCAGCACCTTACCACGGTCCCGTGGTCTGGCGTCTGTCGGCCCAACGAGTGCGTTCAGCGGCGGGCCGCGTGGCGGACCGCCGCCTGGAACGACTTGTTAGACAGCGTGTTGAGCGTTTCATACGTCATTCGGACGATTTCACGAGAGTGACCGGTACGGGTTGGGACTAGACCGCGCCGGTCCACAATCCGCAACCTGAGCGGAATACTCCGCGGACTGTCGCCGGCCCGTCGCCGATGTCGGGGACCGTAATGTCCCGCGTCCATCGCAGCGTGGATCCCGGAGCCAAACTGACCTGCCCCCCGATTCTGGCCGTTTAGAGTGGGAGTCCGTTGATGGTTTCCTTCTTCGCGATCTGCGGGTCGGAGGGAGGCGGAGCCGACCGTAGACCTGCAGATCGCCGCGCGAACTCGGTGGGCGTCAAGTCGCCCAGAGAGCTATGAGGTCGCACCAGATTGTAGTCCCGCCTCCAGGTCTCGATGGTGAATCGGGCGTCGTTGAGGCCGGTGAACCAGTGCTCGTTCAGGCACTCGTCGCGGAACTTCCCGTTGAAGCTCTCGATGAACGCATTCTCGACCGGCTTGCCGGGTCGAATGAACTGCAGCTGCACGCCTCGCCGGTAAGCCCACGCGTCGAGCGCCTTCCCCGTGAACTCGGGTCCATTGTCGATCACGATCGCCTTGGGGCAACTTCGCGCCGCCACCAGCCGCTCCAGCACTCGAACAACACGAACTCCGGGAAGGGACGTGTCCACTTCCAGCACCAGGCACTCCCTCGAGAAGTCGTCCACTACGTTGAACGTCCGGAACGCTCGCCCATCGGCCAGCGTGTCGGAGGTGAAGTCCATCGACCACCGCTCGTTCACCTGCGATGGCGTGGTCATCGGCTGCCTGGCCGACGCCGCCAGGCGCTTGCGCCGTCGCCGCCGTACCGCGAGCCCTTCCTCGCGATAGATCCTGTACAGACGCTTGTGGTTGACCACGTGCCCCTCACGACCCATCAGGACATGAAGTCGTCGGTATCCGTACCGCGGACGCTGGCCGGCCAACGTGCGAAGCCGCTCCCGCATCTCCTCGTCGGGTCGTCTCTGGCTCGAGTACGCAAAGCTGCTACGGCTCATTCGAATCAGCCCGCACGCGCGTCTCTGGCTGAACTCGTGGGTCGCCATCGTGTAGCGGACGACCTCACGCCGCGCGGCGGGCTTCACCACTTTCGGGAGACGATGTCCTTGAGCGCCTGGTTGTCGAGGGAGAGGTCGGCAACGAGCTTCTTGAGCCGCCGATTCTCCTCCTCGAGCTGCTTGATCCGTCGCGCCTCGCTGATCCCGAGGCCACCGTACTTGGCCTTCCATCGGTGGTACGTCTGCTCGCTGACGCCGTGGGCCCGGCACGCTTCGCGAATCTTCCGTCCGCCCTCGACCTCTTTCAGGATCCCGATGATCTGCTCTTCCGTGAACCTCGACCGCTTCATCCCGTCCTCCTGCGGGGCCTTATACCCCTGGAGGACTCTCATTCAAAACGGCTCAGTTTTCGGGGGGCAGGTCAAAACGAACGATATCGTCCAGAGCAATCCCATCGGATGTAGCGGAGATCCTCCCCCGATTCCGACCATCCGGCCGCGTGAAATGGTAGTTGTCCCAACCGTCCGCGCATGCGGAAACCGCGTGGGACCACGTGTTGGTCAATTCGTACGTCAATGGAACGGTACTGCCGATCGTCAACGTTGTGCTGCTCGGGACTACCGTCAACGAAAAGGAAGAGGCAGGAAACTCATCGCGATCGTCTTTGCAGAAGGGCTGACGGTGGATGCAGTTCACGAGCACCATCGACAATATCACGAGGACTACGATCGCCGATCTTCTCAAGGTCTTTCTCACGCTGTCTAACGCCACGCATAACGCGCGGGCCGTGTGGGCGCGCGCCTTGCGCACGCAAGGCGCGTGACCGCAAGGACCGTCGCGTTGATGCGGCTGTTAGCCAGCGTGCCCGTGGATCTTCCCATAGATCGATTTCAGCTCCGGCAAGACGTGACGAAAGCAAGCGACCAGGTCTTCGATAGTCGAGACCGCCCGAGGAAACGCAATCGAATACACGCCCCACCTTTCCGGGGTTGGCTCGCTGATGACTTCGGTCGGAAAGCTACCCACCGACCACACCAACCCGGCTCGACTGTTGTCCGGTGCGACGACAAACCCATCGCCTGCCACGCGCGGATTCAAACCCTGAAAGGCAGTGATCGCCCCGTACCGCCAGTTGTCGGTCATCGTTTCTTCAACTATCGGGAAACCATGATAGACAGGTGCGCCGTTTGGCCTGGCTAGAAACGCTGGGAGGACTGGACTCGTGGATTCTGCGTCAGGATCCGTCAGGATCGGCTCCCCATTTGGGCCCTTGCGTTCATACATCTTCGCCGCCTTCAGACTGGCTAACTTGTATTCGGCCGAACTCTCTTATGGGTAAGGCCGGTCACCTTTATCGTTTTATGCGAACTTCTGTCGTCCGCTGGCATGGCTCGAACCTCTACGGCCGGGGCGGCAGTCCCTTCGTCCTCCAACCGCAGCCTCGCTGCACGATGTCTACGCCCAACCTACTGCTAATGCAAGCGAAGTCGCGAGATTCTGCCGCTGCAGCACGGTGCGTGCTGTGGAGTTGCCGCGCCGCTCCCGCTTGAGGCAAACACGAGCGGCACGCCAGCCTGGACACCCTTCCGATGGTATTTTCACCGCTTGGCTCCGAACCGACGGGACGAGGATCCGGCGCTAGTCTTCCAGGCGATAGCTTGAATGCCTCGTCCCCCCGGAGGCGAACCCGTCCCCGTGGCGGCCAGGGAACTCGCGTATGGATCCTCTCAGCGATTCGCGAAAACGCCGGCCACACCCGCGAGGATGAGCGCGGTGCCCCCCAGGGTCCACGGCGTGACCGGCTCGTGCAGCAGGAACCAGCCGAGGAAAACCGCCACGACCGGGTTCACGTAGGCGTAGGTGGTCACGATGCTGGTCGGGAGCGCGCGCAGCGCTCGCAGGTACGAGGTGAAGGCCAGGACCGACCCGAAGAGGGTGAGATACCCCCACGCCAACCACGCCTCCCTCGCCGCCAGTGCCGGCGGAGGTCTCTCGCCGAAGACTCGCGCGGTGACCGCGAAACCGATCCCTGCGAACGCCTGCTGAAACCCGGACGTCACCCTGGGAGAGAGCTTCAGGGGGCGGCGGTGATAGAGAATCGTCCCCGCCCCCCAGGAGATCGGCGCGAGAACGAGCCCCGCCGTGGCCCAGGCGTCTCCGCGCGAACCCGCGCGGAGCACGGGAAGCGTGAGCGTGGCCAGTCCGGCGAAGCCGACGAGGAGCGAGCCCACGAACCGCGGCGAGGGGACCCGGCGATCGAGGAGAGCCTCCATGGCCGCGACCCAGAGAGGCGTCGTGCCGATGAGCAACGCCGTGTAGCCCGAGTCCAGGCGTTGCTCCGCCCAGTTCACCAGGCCGTTTCCGCCCAGCCACATGAGCAAGCCCGTCGCCAGGAGGAGAGCCGCCTCGTCGCGCGTGGGGCGGATCCGCTCCCGCCGCGCCGCGGCCCACAGGAGCAGGAGGATCCCGCCCGGAATCACGCGGAGCGCGCCCAGGGTGAACGGTGCGAAGCCCGCGTCGCCGCGCACGGCGACCCGGATGGCCAAGTAGGTGCTCCCCCAGACCAGGTAGATGACCCCGAGGTGGACGAGGCCGGCCAGGGGGAGATCGCGCGAGGCAAGTCGCAGGGTGCGCACGGGGGAGACACTGTGGTCGCGGGGTGCAGCGATGTCAAGCCGGGACCGTCGCCCGGTCACTTCTCCGCGGCCTCCGGGCGGGCGTGCTCGATCATGTGCATGCCGATCATCATCGCCATCACGTCGGGGGGAAGCGCGGCGAGCGTCGCGCTGAGCCGGACCTCGCTCCCGCCGCGGGTCACGACGTACTCGATCTTCGAGCCCGGCTTCCAGACGTCCTTCGTGCGCTCGCAGGTGACGCAGCGGTCCTCGGTGTTGTCGGCGAACTTCGTTCCGTTGACGGAGACGAGGACATCGCCCGGCCGGAATCCCGCCGACTCGGCGGGGCTCCCCGACACGACTTTCGTGACCCGGAACGCCTTCGTCCCCTTGCTGTCGTCGTACTCGATCCCGAGCCAGCCGCTCGTCTTGAGCTTCGCGACCATGAGGTTCAGGCAGGTCTGCGTATCGTGCGAGCACTTGTACGACTTGCCCGCCGCCCCCAAGGCGGCGAAGGGCGCGGCCAGCGCGACGAGAGCGACGAGCGCTACGAGCCTCACGGGACGACGTGTCATGACGCGGCACCCTCCCGGCGCCGCCGGCGCGCGACGCGCCGGTGGGACCGTGCCTCGATGCGGTCGTGCGAGGGAATTGTACCGCGAGGAGGGGCTCGAGGCCGCAACGAGGAAACTGAAGCCCGCCTCGGACGTGGCGAAACGGTTAGCCCCCGGGGCAGGAGCCCGAGGCGGGCGAGGCCGGCACGATCGCGTCCCGGCCCCGCCGTCTCCCGGGATACCTGCGGAGGACGCTACTTCTTGGCCACCTCGACCTCTGCGTGCTCGATCATGTGCGCCCCGATCCACTGCGCCATCACGTCGCTGGGGATCGCGGCGAGGGTGGGCTCGAGGGTCAGCTCGCCGCCGCTCCGACTGACGACGTAACGGACCTTCCGGCCGGGGGTCCAGTCGTTCTTCGTCGCCTCGCACGTCACGCACTTCCCTTCGGTGTTGTCGGCGAACTTCACGCCGTTGACGGAGACGAGCGTGTCGCCGGCACGGAACCCGGCGGCTTCGGCAGGGCTCCCCGGCACGACGCGCGTCACCGTGAGAGGTTTGTTCGCCTCTTCGTCGGTGAGCTCGAGCCCGACCCAGCCACGGTCCTTCATGCTCGAGACCATGTGGTTCAGACAGGCCTGAGTGTCGTACTTGCACTTGTGATCCATGCCGCCGGCAACGGCGGGGATGGCGACGAACGCGAGCGCGAGGAGCGCGCCGAGGGAAAGCCAAAGCCACTGGCGGGTTCTCATCGATCTTCCTCCCATCGCGACCCGGGACCGCGGTGCGCGTCGGCCGCCGCCCATTCGGCATCCGAAGCGCATTGCGAGATGTTTCGCACTCGATGAAGTTACCTGCGAGCGCTGTAAACGACTCCGCGGCTACGTAAAAACTTGTTGACGATGTCAACGGCTCGTAAACGCCCGCGCTCGGGACGGAACGCTCGCCCCCGTCGCGGGGTATATTGCGGCGGGATCCGCCGGATCCCGCCGGGGTTCCTCCCTCGGGCGCCGGCGATCCGGCTCTCCACGCGGGGTGCGTGCGTTGTCGAAACGAGGAGATCCTCCGGGGCGTCGGGCCGCCTGGACCGGGTTTCTCGCGGCGTTCCTCGCCCTCGTCCTGGTCCTGGCGCTCCAGGTCGCGTCGCTCGTCCGGCTCGAGCGGGCGTCGCTCCTCGCGGGCAACGCGGTCCTCTCCGGATTTCTCGACGCCGTCGCGACCGAGGTGCTCTACACCTACGGGCCGGCCGCCGAGCGCACGCTCGACGTGCCCGCGTCGTACTTCGCGCGGGACGACGTCGGCCGGGCGGCGGCGTACTTCCGGCGCAAAGACCTCGAGGGGGCGAAGCGACTGTTCGTGGTGCGCTTCGGCGACGCCGACTGGGGAACGGTCCTCTTCTACGACCCCGAGACGGGGACGATGACGCTGGCTCCCGCGTCGGACGAGACGCGCGCCGTCACGGTCGCGTGCACCCCATGGAAGCTGCTGCGGGAGAAGGCGATCGCGTTGGACACGCCGCGGCTCGTCGTCGAGGAGCGGGACCCCGCGAACCGGGTGATCTTGAACCCGATCACCGACGCGACGTCCCGGATCGTCGGCGTCGCCGGCCTGATCCTCGACGGCGACTACTTCACCTCGCGCCTCCTTCCGAACGCCGTTCGCTCGTGCCTTCCCCGGTACTTTCCGGACGGCGGCGACGCGGTGGTCGTGTCGGTCCGAGACGGGAGCGGCGCTCTCCGGTTCACGACCGACCCCGGCGGGGACGGCCGGGCCGACCTCACGAGGCCGATCCCGTTCGTCTTCACCGACCACAGCCTCGGGGTCCGCAGCCGGACGCTGACGCCCGAGAAGCTCGCCCGCGTCAACTTCGGCTTCAACCTGACGCTGTCCGTCCTCGTCGCGGCGCTCATGGCGGGCGGGCTCGTGCTGGCGCTCCGTGCGACCGCGCGCGAGGTGAAGCTCGCCCGGATGAAGTCGGAATTCGTCTCGAACGTCACGCACGAGCTCAAGACGCCGCTTGCGTCGATCCGCGTCTTCGCGGAGCACTTGAGACGCGGGCGCGCGGCGGCCCCCGAGAAGGCCCGCGAGTACGGCGAGCACATCGAGGCGGAGAGCCTGAGGCTCACGAACCTCGTCAACAACGTGCTCGACCTCTCGAGCATCGAGTCGGGACGGAAGGCCTACGCCTTCGCCCCCGGCGACGTCGGGAAGGTGCTCGCCGCGACGCTCGCCGCATTCCGGGTGCGGCTCCTCCACGAGGGATTCGACCTCGAGCTCGACGAGCCGGAGGAGCCGCTGCCGGCGGCGCGGATCGACCCCGACGCGCTCGGGCGGGCGATCCACAACCTCGTCGAGAACGCCGTGCGCTACTCCGGCGACTCCCGCTGGGTCGGCGTGCGCCTTACGCACCGGGACGGGGAGATCGCGATCTCGGTCGAGGACCGGGGGATCGGTATCCCCGAGAGCGAGCAGGAGCGGATCTTCGAGCGGTTCCACCGGGTGAGCACCGGGCTCGTGCACGACGTGCGCGGGAGCGGCCTCGGGCTCTCGATCGTGCGTCACGTCGTGGAGGCCCACGGCGGGCGCGTCGAGGTGTCGAGCCGGCCGGGGCGCGGAAGCGTGTTCACGATCCGGATTCCGGTCGCCGGGGTTCCGGACGGACCGGCCAAGGGATAGGTGCCCCATGCCCAAGATCCTGATCGTCGAGGACGACGCGCCGCTCGGGACGGCGCTGCGCGACGGCTTCGAGTACGAGGGGTACGCCGTGGCCGTCGCGAGGGACGGCGCCGCGGGGCTCAAGCTCGCTTCGGAGGGGGCGCCCGACGTCGTGCTCCTCGACGTGATGCTCCCGAAGCTGAGCGGTGTCGACGTCTGCACGCGGCTCCGTGCCGCGGGGAACACGGTGCCGATCATCATGCTGACCGCGCGCGGCCAGGAGATCGACCGCGTCCTCGGGCTCAAGTCCGGAGCCGACGACTACGTGACGAAGCCGTTCAGCTTCATGGAGCTCACGGCCCGCGTCGAGGCGGTCCTCCGCCGCGCCGGGGGAGCGTCGAAGCGCGACGTCGTCTTCCGTTTCGGCGACGTCGAGGCGGACTTCGCGAAGTGCGAGGTCCTGAAGGCCGGGCGGAGGGTCGAGATCTCCGCGCGCGAGCTGCGCCTTCTCGAGTACCTCGTCGCGCACCGCGGCGACGTGCTGACCCGCGAGCGTCTGCTCGCCGCCGTCTGGTCGTACGAGGGGAACACGCTGAGCCGCACGGTGGACGTCCACGTCGCCAAGCTGCGGCGCAAGCTCGAGGACCGACCCGACGACCCGCGCCACATCCTGACGGTCCACGGCATCGGCTACAAATTCGCGAGCTGACGCGCGGGCGGGGCGGGCCTGCTGGGATCGACCGCGGGCCAGGGTCGTGAAGCTGCTCCAGGGACCGGGGTTAGGCGAACGTCCCCACTCGGTGGATAATGAAATGCGCGCGGGCGTTCGAGAGCGGGCCGTTTTCATTGGGCGGAGGGCGGCATGGCGCAGGAGCAGGCGGGAGCCATCAAGAAGATCCGTGCAACCGGGCCGATGCGGGAGGTCATGGCCGCTTACTTCAAGGAGCTGGATGAAGCGTCACGGACCGGCTCGACCAAGGTCGCCTGGTGCACGAGCGTGGGACCCGCGGAGCTGCTGCGCAGCTTCGGTTTCCGCGTCTACTTCCCCGAGAACCACGGCGCGCTGCTCGGTTCGTCCCGAGTCGCCTCGGACGTCATTCCCGCGGCCAACGCCATCGGGTACTCGCCCGACATCTGCTCCTACCTGACCAGCGACGTGGGCTCCTTCCTGCGAGGCCACACCCCGCTGACCAAGGCCTTCGGCATGGCCTCCGTGCCGAAGCCGGATGTCCTGGTCTTCAACACCAACCAGTGCCGCGACGTGCAGGACTGGTTCGCCTTCTACCAGCGGCACTGGGGCGTGCCGATGGCCGGGATCGACACCATGCGCGGCCTCGGAGAGATCACCCGGGACCACCGCGACTCGCTCGTCGCCCAGCACAAGGCCCTCCTTCCCATCCTCGAGCGGGTCTCCGGGAAGAAGTTCGACATCGACCGGCTCAAGGAGGTCGTGGCCTCGAGCTACCGCTGCACCCAGCGATGGAAGAGGGTCCTTCGCCTGGCCGAGCACGACCCCTCGCCGATCACCTTCTTCGACGGCACCATCCACATGGGCCCGGCGGTGGTGCTCCGGGGCGACGAGCGGGCGGTCCTTTACTACGACGTCCTCATCGCCGAGCTCGAGGAGAGGATCGCCCAGCGCGTCGGGGCGGTGGACGGCGAGGCCCACCGGTTGTACTGGGAGGGGATGCCGGTCTGGGGCAAGATCCGCGAGCACGCCGAGATCTTCGCCGGCCACCGAGCCTGCGTCGTCGCCTCGACCTACTGCAACAGCTGGATCTTCGAGGCGCTGGCCGAGGCGGATCCCTTCGAAGGCATGGCCGGCGCGTACTCGGAGCTGTTCATCGTTCGATCGGAGGCCTTCAAGGAACACTACTTGAGCGGCATGGCGCGCGACTACCTCATCGACGGCATCATCTATCACGACGCCAAGACGTGCCCCAACAACTCCAACAATCGTTACGGCATGCCGGAGCGGCTCGCGAAGAAGCTGGGCATCCCGTTCGTCGTCATCCACGGCGACCTGAACGACCTGCGCCTCTACTCCGAGGAGCAGACGAAGACCCAGTTCGAGGCCCTGGTCGAGCAGCTCGGCGAGCGGGCCTGAGGAGCCTCGGAGGCCACGGGCCGATGACGGATCGACCTTCGAACCCGAAGAGCGAGCAGGGCGTCCCACGGTCCCTGTATTGCGGTGTGGACATCGGGGCCTCGGCCACGAAGCTCGTGCTCATCACGGCGGCATCGCCGGCCGCGGACCCGGGCTCCGAGATCGTGGCCCGCGCCGTCCTTCCCTCGGGTGTCGACTACTCGAACACCGCCCATCGCTGCCTCGCGGCCGCGCTCGAAGAGGCCGGGGCGGCTCCCGCGGACATCGTCCGCACGCTGGCCACGGGGTACGGCCGCAGAAACGTCGACTTCGCCCAGGGCTCCGCCACCGAGATCCACTGTCACGGGATCGGCGGGTTCCACTTTCACCCCCACGCCATGACCGTGGTGGACATCGGCGGCCAGGACAACAAGGTGATCCGCATCACGGCCGTGGGCCAGCGCGCCGACTTCCGCATGAACCGCAAGTGCGCCGCCGGCACGGGAGCCTTCATCGAGGAGATCGCACTGCGGCTCGGCCTGCCGCTCGAGGAGCTGGACGTCTTGGCCGCGAGCACCGACCAGGCGGTGAAGCTCAGCAGCTTCTGCACCGTCTTCGCCAAGACCGAGATCCTCGCTCACCTGCGCGCGGGCGAGCCGGTGGCCCGGATCGTTCGCGGCGCCTTCCAGTCGGTCGTAGCGAGGGTCCTCGAGATGGCGCCCCTCGACGGCGACGTGCTCTTGACCGGCGGCGTGGTCGACCACAACCCGAGCATCGCCGCGATCTTGAGCGAGAAGATCGGCCGCGACGTACTGGTTCCCCCGCACCCCCAGTTCGTCGGCGCCCTGGGGGCGGCGCTCCTCGTCCGCCGGCAAGCGGCGCTCTCCGAGGCCCGGGCGACGTGACCGGTCGGACCCGACACGCGAGACGTGTCCCGAGGCGCGGTCCGCGTTGACGCGCGCCGAAAGGGAGCACAACATGCTGGACGGACTGTTCAAGCCCGGATCGGTCGCCATCGTGGGCGCCTCGAACAACCCCCACTCCATCGGCCACATCGTGATCAGGAACCTGGCCGCCTACGGCTTCAAGGGGCCCATCTACCCGATCAACCCGAAGGAGCGAAGCATCCGCTGCTTCAGGTGCTTCAAGTCGGTCCTCGACGTTCCCGACCGGATCGATCTCGTGAACATCTCGGTCAACTACAACCTGGTTCCGGCCGTGATCAAGGACTGCGGCGAGAAGGGGGTCAAGTTCGCCATCGTCCACACCGCCGGGTTCAAGGAAGTCGGCGAGGAGGGCGCGAAGCGCGAGCGGGCGATGGTCGAGCTGGCCCACTCCTACGGGATGCGCATCTTCGGCCCCAACAGCCAGGGCATTCAGAACGCCGACCCCGAGGTGTCGGTCTACGCCAACTTCACGTTCGTCCCCATGAAGCCGGGCAACATCTCCATGGTCGCCCAGGGCGGGGGCATGGGCGAGATGCTCAAGCTCCACCTGCACAACGTCGGCCTCGGGCACCGCATGTACTGCTCGTACGGGAACGAGTGCGACGTGTCCATGCCCGAAATCCTCGCCTACTACGGCCAGGACCCCGGGACGCGCGTGATCATGATGCAGATCGAGAGCTTCAAGGACCCCGCGGCCTTCCTCGAAGCCGCCTCTCGGATCACTCCGGAGAAGCCCGTCCTGGCCATCAAGGCGGGAAGGACCCTCGAGGGCTCGGTGGCGGTGTCGTCGCACACGGGGACCCTCGTGGACCAGGCCATGATGGCCCGGGCGCTGTTCAAGAAGGCGGGTGTCATCCAGTTCACCGACACGGACGAGATGATCAAGACCGCGGGGGCCATGTCCGTGCAGGAGATCCCGAAGGGCCGCAGGATCGGTATCATCACCAACACGGGCGGCCCCGGTATCCAGGCCGTGGACGAGTCGGTGGAGCAAGGGCTCGAGCTGGCCCTCTGGTCCGAGGCCGGCGAGAAGCGCCTCTGGGAGAGCCTCTACGCCGAGGCCAGCTTGGGCAATCCCGTCGACGTGGTGGCCACGGCCAACGCCGATCACTACCACGTGGCCGTGGAGACGCTGCTCCGGGAGGAGAGCGTCGACATGGTGCTGGTCTTCTTCGTGACCGCGCCCTTCACCGATACGAACGCCATCGCCACCCGGATCCGGGAAGCGTGCGACGCGGCGCAGAAGCCCGTGGTGGTCGTGGTGGAGACCTCGTCGGAAAGGTACGGCCTCATCGAGAAGCTCCGCTCGAGCGGGCTGCCGGTGTACGAGTTCCCCGAAGACGGCGCGCGGGTCCTCGCGGCGATGGCCCGCTACGGCGAGGTGCGCCGCCGCGCTGTGGAGCCGCCTCAAGCGCTCGCCGTGGACCGCGCGGCGGCGGCCGCGATCCTCGATCAGCACAGGGGAAACGACGCCTACGTGCCGCAGGCGGACGCCTTCGCCGTGCTCCGAGCGTACGGGATCCCGGTGCCCAAGTTCGCGGCCGTGAGCAGCGAGAAGGACCTCGCTCGGGCCACCGCCGAGGTGGGGTTCCCGTGCGTGCTCAAGGTGGACGCGGCGTCGGTGGTCCACAAGTCGGACGCGGGCGGGGTCGTGCTCGACCTCGACGACCTGAAGGCTGCGTCCGACGCGCTCGCGAAAATGAAGGCCCGGTTCCCCGGCCCGGACGCGAGCTTCCTGCTCATGGAGCAGAAGCGGCCGGGGAGGGAAGTCATCATCGGGGCCAAGACCGCCCCTGGCCTGGGCAGTCTGGTGCTCTTCGGCCTCGGCGGCATTCTCGTCGAGGTCATGAAGGACGTGACCGTGGCCGTAGCGCCTCTCAGCCGGCCCGAGGCGCGCGAGATGCTGCGCGGGATCAAGGGATACACGGTGCTCCTGGGCGTGCGCGGCCAGGCGGGGGTGGATCTTACGGCGCTCGAGGACGCGCTGCTGCGGACGGCCAGGCTCGTCGCCGACTTCCCGGAGATCGCCGAGCTGGACCTGAACCCCGTGTTCGCCTATCCCACGGGGACGCCCCCCGCGGCGGTGGACGTGCGGATGCGGGTGCGCTGAGCGGCGCGAGCAGCAGCCCTCCATGTCTCACGGCCTCGCACCAGGCGCCGCGGCTCGCTGGCTCGGGCACTACCGTCGCCTCACGGGACCAGCACGGCCCTCTTGAGCAGCTCGCCACGGTGGGCGGCCTCGAACACGCGGTTGATCTCGGCGAGGGGGTGCTTCTCGACGAAGGGGGAGATGCGGATCCTGCCGGCGCCGATCCAATCGAGGACCTCGGGATAGAGCACCGGGTCGCACCCCCAATTGCCGGAGAGCGTGGCGTCGTACGCCATGAGGTTGCTCAAGCGCACCTCGAGGCGGTCCATCGTGAAGCCGACGATCGCGACCACCGCGCCGAACCCCATCAGCCCGAACGCGGTCTCCTGGCCGGGGCGGGTTCCGGAGGTCTCGAAGATCTTCCACCGGTGCTTGGGCGCGCCGATCTTCTCCGCCTCCCTACGGACCTGCTTGAGCAGGTCCTTCATCGCCAGGCCCGAGACGTTCACGGCGGCCGAGGCGCCGGAGGCCAGCGCGACCTCGAGCTTCGCGGGGTTCACGTCGAGCGCGATCACCTTCGCCCCCGCCGCCGCGGCGATCTGGACCCCGTGGATCCCGATGCCGCCGGCCCCGACGAACACCGCGAGGTCCAAGGCCGCGAGGCCCGCGCGCCGGATCGCCTGGAACGGGGTGGTGACCGCGTCGGAGACGATCGCGAGCTCCCACAGCTCGTGACCTTCGAGGACCTTCTCGCTCACGCGGCAGAGGTAGCGTGCGGGCACCACGACGTGGGACGCGAATCCGCCGTCGCGGTCGTTTCCGGGCATCACCTGCGAGCGGCAGATCGTCCGGGCCCCGGCGCGGCAGAGATCGCACTCGCCGCAGGGGAGAACCGCGGGAACCACCACCGGCCTCCCGATCCAGTCGCGATCGACGCCGTCGCCGGCGTCCACCACGACGCCGCTGATCTCGTGGCCGAGGACCAGCGGGAGCTCCGCCCGGGTCTTCACCCCGTGGTGCAGGAACGAGACGTCGGTGTGGCAGACTCCGCAGCCCGCGACCTCGACCAGGGCCTCGCCCGCCGCCGGGTCGCGTCGGGGAAGGGAGCGCCGCTCGAACGGAGCGCCGGCGGCGGTCATCGCCCAGGCGTCGATCGTCGATTCCGATCCGGTCGCCATGCTCATCGTCGCCCCCCCCTGACCCTCACCTGTCGCCGAACACGAAGCTCCCGCACTCGTGGCACTGGTCGAGCGTCTTGTCGCTGTCCACGAAACACCGACGCGGGTCGGGCGCCAAGCGCATGACCTTCTGGAGGAGGCGGCAGTCGCTGTCCTCCGTCGGCGCGTAGATCGCCTCGAGGTGCTCCTCCGCGTTTCGCAGCACGTTCCGCACGCGCACCTTCATGGAGGGCGTCAGCTCGTTGTCCTCGATGGACAGCTCCTTGCTGACCACCGCGAACGCCTGGAGCCGCTCGTGCTCCACCACGCGCTCGCGGTTGAACTCCAGGACCGTCCGCCTCAGCGACTCCTTGACCACGCTCTCGGCCTTCTCCCGGTCCTTCCCGAACTCCTCCTCGATGAGGAAGAAGTCCGGGAAGATCAGCGCCGAGAGGAAGCTCCTCCCGTCCCCCGCGACGACGACGTGCCGGACGTACTTGTTCCTGCCGGCCAGGTCGTTCTCGATCTCGGTGGGGAAGATCCTCCCGCCTCCGGCCATCTCGAAGACGCGGTCCTTCCTCCCGACCAGCCTGAGGCCATCGCCGGCGAAGCCGCCGAGGTCTCCTGTGCGGAGCCAGCCGTCCCCCGGGAGCACCTTCGCCGTCGCCTCGGGATCGCCGTGGTACCCGCGGGTCACGTTCGGTCCTTGCACGAGGATCTCTCCGTCCTCGGCGAGCCTTATCCTCACCCCCGGAAGCGGGTATCCGACCATTCCCCGAACGGTCCGGGGCTCGTCGACGTTGGTCAACGTGCAGCAGGGAGAAGTCTCCGTCAGACCCCAACCCTCGATCAGGGGAATCCTCTTGGAGGCCAGGAAGTCGGACAGGTTGGCCGGCAGGGGAGTCGCGGAGGTGAAGAGGAAGCGCAGCTCCTCGTGGAACACCCGGCCCTCGTCCTCAGGGTGGAGCCGGACGTGGCCCACGAGCTGCTGGTAGATCTTCGGCGTGCCGAAGAACACGGTCGGCCGGATTTCCTTCCAGTTCCTGAGCAGGAGGTCGAAGTCCTCACCGACGCCGTCGTCGAGTGCCAGCGTCGCGCCCTGGTACAGCGCCGTGTACTTCTCGAAGATCCCGCCGAAGCCGTGGTGCCACGGCAGGTAGGAGAGGAGGCGGTCCTGCGGGCCGATCCGCCAGAGCTGGGAGAGGGCCCGCTGTTGCGACAGGATGTTGTCGTGGCTCAGGAGGACCCCCTTCTGCGGCCCGGTGGTCCCCGAGGTGTACAGCAGGAGGCACGGCGCGTCAGGGTCGAGGCGTGCGGCCGACCACAGGAACATCTTCAGGCGCAGGTCGTCCTGGTCGCCGGTCCCGTTGCGGCGGAGGGCCGCCTTGAAGGTGAAGTACTCCGCCTCGCGTCCAGCGATCGCTTCGTCGACTCTCGCCCTCGCAATCGGCTCGAACGAGACGATCAAACGGACCGACGGCGGCACGAAGACCTTGTCGAGCTGCTGGCGGTCCGACAGAAGGAGCGCCACGGCGCCCGATTGGTCGATCAGCGCGCGGGTCTGCTCCGCGGAGTAACCTGGAAAGATCGGGACGTAGACGGCGCCGAGGCACATCGAGGCGAACTCCGCCACGAGCATCTCGCCGCGGTTGCGCGAGACCACGGCGACGCGGTCCTTCCTGCCGATGCCGCAGGAGGCCAGGAACTGGCCCAGGGAGACCACGTCGTGGAGGAAGTCCTCCCACGTCACGCCGACGAAGCGTCCGCCGCGCTTCTCGCTGAAGACCGCCCTCTCGGCCATGGCGGCGGCGTTCCTGGCCAGCATGGAGCCGACGGTCTCCCGTGGCCCCACCGGCTCCAGCGTGGAGTAGATGACGTCGCCGTCGCGAACCGTCGAGCGGGTCTGGCCCTCGCCCCACCCCCTGCGGGGAAGCTCTTCAGCGTTCATGGGTCCCTCCCGAGGCAGCGCCGCCCGCCGCGGCTTCCTCGAGCGCCTTCAGCGCCGCCCCAAGCGCGCCGGCGAAGAGGGGCTGTGACACCATCGTCACCTTCATGCCCGACTGCGACTCGAGCGCCCGGATCACCCCGGGAAAGTACTCGGGAACGCCGCCGGTCACGACCAGGGGCTCCTTGAACCCCCCGATCTCCAGGATCCGCTCCGCGATGGAGTGCATGCTGCCGAGAGCAATCTCCTCCCGGCTCGCCCCCTCGCGCAGCCTCTCCAGGATCTCGGTCCCGGAGAACACGGAGCAGAAGCTGCTGATCGGGGCCGGCCTTTCAGCCGCCGCCGCGAGCTCCTGCAGCCGGGTCGGGTGCACGTCGAGGTGCCGCGCCGTGAACATCAGGAACGTTCCGATCCCGACGGCGCACCGGCGCACCGCCAGCGCCTCGAGCCTCCGTCCGGCGTCGTCCACTTGGATCACCCGCGGGTCCCGCCCGCCGATGTTGATCACGGTCATCGCCGACGGATGGTGCCGGAACGCGCCCCGCGCGTGGCACGCGGTCTCGGTGGCGGTCGTGGTCGCCTGCGGCACGCAGGACGCGGCAAAGCCGGTGGCGCAGACCCCGGCGAGGTCTTGCTCGCGGGCCTGGGCGTCGTCGAGGGCGGCGGCGAGGGCCTCGTGGACGCAGGCCTCAAAGTACCCGCGCGTGAATACGACCGACCGGCCGATCACCCCCCCCGAGGCGTCCACGACGATCGCCTTGACGCATTCGGTCCCGACGTCCACCCCGGCCGCGGCACGATTCTCGCTGCTCACCGGCTCGTCCCTCGCTTTCTCCCGCGTTACGCCAGTCCCTGGCCCCGGCCCGCGTCCCGCTCCTCCCGCTGCTCGAGGAAGTCCGCGAGGAGGCTCTCGAGGCGCTCCGTCGAGACGAGCCTCGCGTCGTGCGAGTCCGCCTCGAGGACGAAGGACGGCAGGCCCGTCAGCCGCCGAACGCGGACCTCGAGACCGTAGCGGACGTTGCTGTGCTCGGGGGAGGTGCGGCACTCGTGGTACACGACGCCGTCCACCCCGTACTCCTCGAGCTGCTGCACGATGCACGCCGCCTTGTAGTCCTCCGAGCGGTTCGGGAAGATGCTCATGTAGGTTCGCGCCATGCTCTCCATCGGGTTGTCCGCGTCGAGGCCGGCTAGGGCGAAGTTCGACGCGAAGGTGGAGGCGACGAGGGCCGCCCCGCGCTCTGCGAAGAGCCGCGAAAGCGGCCGCAGCGCGCTCCAGATCGGCGGGCCGTCCCAGTAGAACCGGTGCCGCTCGCCCTGGACCGCGGCGACCCCGCGCGCGAGCCGGTCCTCGATCTCGGCCTTGAGGAGCGAGTAGTACTCCACCGCCTGCGGGGTGCCGCGCAGGAGCACCATCGGCGCGACGTGGATCAGCGTGTCGAAGAAGGAGATCGGCGCCGGCACCGCGCGCGCCAGCGAGAGGATCTCGGACCACAGGCTCGCCGCGTGCGCCGAATAGCCCACGATCTCGGCCAGCCGGTCGATGTCGAGCCTGCTGCCCGTGACCTGTTCGAGCCGGCTCGCCAGCCGGAGCATCTGGTGCACCGCCGCGTCCACGTCGATCCGGTCGATCTCGCCGAGCGCCGCCGGCGGGTGGAGGCCGAAGACCGGCACCCCGTAATGCCCGCCGTAGTACTCGAACCAGCGGATCAGGCTGTGGCCGTTGTTCGTGCTGTAGACGACCATGTCGGGACGCGGCGGCCCCGAGATGCCGTGGGTCGTGACGAGCGGGCTGTCCCCGGCGAGAAGCGCCCCGATGTCGCACCGCATCCCGGAGCTGACGAACTGCGAGAAGCCCTCGGCCGCCGCGCGGGGGATGTACTTCCCGGTCTGCCGGCTGGCGCCGATGAGCGCCGCGTGGTTCTCCGGGAAGTACGGCGTCATCCCGAGGGCGCGCACCAGCTCGACCGGGCCGAGGCCGGAGCAGCAGGCGACGAGCCGCTTCGGGTCGTCCGAGGCGGCCTGGAGGTCGTGGTAGTACGCGTGAACCATGTCCTTGAGGACGGCGGCGCTCTCGAGGGGCGCGCCACCGGACGGCATGCCGCCCTCCGGGGCCATCGGGGTCGCCCGCGCGCGCTCCCGCGGGGGCGCGCCGGCGCCTTCCTGGAGCTTCAGCGCGATCTCCTGCCTCCTCAGGATCTTCTGCCGCTCCCTGGAGTGGATGAAGTGGACGAGCGCCTTGTTGTGGGGCGCGGCGATCCCGAGCCTCGTCCCCTCGGACATGATCGCCCCGTTGATCGCGTCCACCTCCGTCTGCTGCCCCCGCGTGAGGTCCTGCCACATCGAGGGGCGGTTCTTGCCGAGCGCCTTGAGCGACCCGATGACCGGCCGGAAAGGGTCCTCCTCGTCCACGATCGGCACCCCGTGGGCGCGCATCACCGCGATGCACTCCCCGCAGAGATCCCGCATGAACGCCATCAGGTCGTCGTCCGCGAGCATCTCGCGGCAGGTCAGCCCGGTCACCGCCGAAACCGGGTTGACCACGGCGTTGTGCAGCAGCTTGTGCCAGATGACGTTGTCGATGCTGGGAACGACGTCGGTGGGCAGCCCCGCCCCGCTCAGGAGCTTGCCTATCGCGTCGATCTCGGCGGTGATCTTCCCAGTGTGCGGCGCGATCTGAATCGGCTTGATCCCGGCGCGGAAGTGGATCCGGTTGGGACCGGTGTGCTGGATGCTGTGGTACGTGATGCCGCAGAGGACGCGCTCGCCGCCCAGAATGCGCGCCATCACGTCGGTGTTCCCGATACCGTTCTGGAGCGAGAGAAGTCGGGACCCGGGGCCGATGGCCGGCAGGACCGCGCGGACCGCGTCCTCGGTCTGGTAGGTCTTGACCGCGACGAAGACCAGGTCGAAGGGGGCGAGCCCCTCGAGCGAGGAGACGACCCGGATCTTGACGCAGCGTTCCTCCTTGCCGTCCTGGGTGATGAAGATCCCCATCTCGGAGAGGAGGCGCGCCCGCGCCTTGTTGACCTCCACCAGGGTGACGTCCTCGCCGGCCTCGGACAGGTGCGCGCCGATGAGGCCCCCGAGCGCCCCCGCCCCGACCACCAGGATCCGCATCCCGCCTCCGCCGGCGCGCCCGACCGCGGGCGGCGCCCCTCAACGGTTCTTCCAGACCGGCTCCCGCTTCTCGAAGAAGGCCGCGATCCCTTCCCGAACGTCCTCCAGGGGCATCAGCTCCTCGAGGAAGACTCTCTCCGCCTCCCGCCGGGCCTCCTCGAACGGCCGACCCTGTAGCCGCCTCACCATCCTCGCGTTGAGCCGCATCACGAGCGGGCTCGCACGCCGGAAGTCCGCGAGCGCGGCGTCCAGCGCGCCCTTGAGCTCCTCCGCCGGCACCACGCGCGACACGAGGCCCATCGCGTGCATTTCCGCGGCGGTGTACGTCCGCCCGGAGCAGGTGACCTCCATCGCCCGGGCCGGGCCGATGCGGGCCGGAAGCCACGCCACCCCCACCGGCGCGAAGAAGCCGAGCCGGATCTCCGGCTGCCCGAACCTCGCCCGGTCGCTGGCGAGTACCAGGTCGCCCATCATCGCGAGCTCGAACCCCGCCCCGAGCGCTGCGCCGTCCACGGCCATCACGACGGGGAGCTCGAGGGCGCCGAGGAGCGCGAACATCCGGCTGAACGCCGCGATCATCTCCGGCGCCCGCTCCGGCCGGTGCTCGCCGACGTCCGCGCCGGCGCTGAAGGCCTTACCGTTCGCTGTGAAGGCCGCCGCTTTGAGCGTCGGGTCCGCGCCGACGTCTCGGAGCGCGTCCGAGATCGCGTTCATCGTGGCCGAGGTCAGGACGTTGAGCGGCGGCGCATCGAGAGTGAAGAGCGCGACGCCGTCGACCTTGTCGAGGCGGATCCCTCTCCCATCGCCACTCATCGCGATCCCTCCGGCCCCGCCTGCCGCGGCAGGGGCTCCTTGAACCACGTGGTTCCGGGCCGCTCCAGCGTGTAGTGCACCTTGATCTCCGGGATCTCCTCGAACAGGCGCGGGACCGCTTGGAGGTCCATGCCGATCCGGATCTCCTCCGGCGGGATCGATTCGCCGAACCACGCCAGCAGCCGGCCGGTTTCCTCGAGGTCCACCAAGCCGATCACGTACGGCGCGACGTCCTCGAACCCGGCGGGGGCGGCGTCGATCCGCGTCCAGGAGACGAGCTTCCCGCGGCCGCTGATTTCCGTCAGGCTGAACTCGTCGGAGAGGCACCTCGGGCAGTCCGCACGGGGCGGGAACGACAGGAACCCGCAGGCCGAGCAGCGCGACGCGGTGATCCGCCCCGTCTTGAGGAGGTCGGCGAACTCCGACACCTTCGTGTGCGGGCAGTAGCTGACCCTGCCGAACCAGGAGAACACGGCCCTAGTCCCTCCGGTAGACGTTGACGAAGCAGTACTGGCCGATGCCGCCGACGTTGTGCGTCAGCCCGACTTCCGCGCCGGGGACCTGGCGCTCGCCGCACACCCCGCGGAGCTGGCTGACGATCTCGTAGGCCATCGACACGCCGGTGGCCCCGATCGGATGTCCCTTTGCCTTGAGGCCGCCGTCGACGTTCACCGGGGTCGAG
Organism: Terriglobia bacterium; assembly: GCA_020073205.1. Taxonomy (NCBI): domain Bacteria; kingdom Pseudomonadati; phylum Acidobacteriota; class Terriglobia; species Terriglobia bacterium. The sequence goes on along the minus strand of JAIQFR010000001.1, from coordinate 46,051 downwards.
CCCCCGATGTAGGACTGCCGGGACTCGATGAACTCCCCTCCACGACCTTTCCGGCAGAAGCCGAGGTCCTCGTACGCCATGATCTCGGCGATCGTGAAGCAGTCGTGCACCTCGGCCACCCTGACGTCGCGCGCCGAGACCCCCGCCATCGCGTAGGCCTGGCGCGAGGCCTCGACGGCGGAGGGAAGCCCGGTGAGGTCGGGACGGCGCAGGACGGACATGCTCGCGGAGGCGCAGCCGAGGCCGTCGAGCCAGACCACCCGGTCGCTCGTCGCCTTCGCCCGCTCCTCGGAGGCGAGGATGAGGCAGGCCGCGCCGTCGGCGTTCGCGCAGCAGTCGTAGACGAGAAAAGGCGATGCCACCGGATCGGAGGCCAGCGCCTTCTCGACCGTGATCTCCTTCCGGAAGAGTGCCTTGTCGTTGCGCGCGCCGTAGTAGTGGTTCTTGACGGCGACGAGGGAGAGCTGCTCCCGCGTCGTGCCGTACTCGTGCATGTGGCGACGGGCGAACAGCGCGTAATAGCCGGGGAACGTGGTGCCGAAGACCGATTCCCACTGGACTTCGCCCACCCGGCCCATCAGCGCCAGGATCTCCGGGGTGGACAACTCGGACATCTTCTGGCAGCCGACGACCGCGACGACCTCGTGGAGCCCCGAGCGAATCGCCATCCAGGCGGTCCGGATCGCGGCCGATCCCGAGGCGCACGCCACCTCCGTCAGCCAGGTCGGTTTGGGGTTGAGGCCGAGGTACTCCTGGATCACTCCCGCCAGCGAGCGCTGCTTGTGGTACTCCGGCACCGAGCCGACCACCGAAGCGTCGACGGCGTCCGGCCCCATGCCGGCGTCCCGGAGGGCGTCGCGGTACGCCTCGAAGGCCAGCTCCTGCACCGTCGCGTCGGAGCGCTGGCCGAACCTCCCGTGACCGATCCCGACGACCCCCACCCGCGTCATCGAGCTTCTCCTAGATGTACTGGCCACCGTCCACCTTGACCACCTCGCCCGTCACGTGTCGCGACGCGTCAGAGCAGAGAAACGCGACGACGTTCGCCACGTCGTCGGAGGTCGCGATCCGGCCGAGCACCGTTTCCCTTACCGCGGCGTTGAGGACCTCGGGAGCGAGCGTCTCCGCCATCTCGGTCATCACCATGCCGGGGGCGACGCAGTTGACGTTGACGTTGAACTTCCCCAGCTCCCTCGCGAGCGTCTTGGTCAGCGCGATGTTCCCCGCCTTGGAGGCCGAGTAATTCGATTGGGCGAACTTGCCGCGGAGTCCGTTGATCGAGGAGACGTTGACGATCTTCCCGCTGCGCCGGTCCTTGAAGACCCGCGCGGCCGCTCGGTTGTAGTTGAAGTACCCCTTCAGGTTGGTCTCGATGACCGTGTCCCACTGCTGTTCCGTCATCTTCCAAACAACGCTGTCCCAGGTGATCCCGGCGTTGCAGACCAGGACGTCGAGTCCGCCGAGCTCCGCGACGACGGAGTCCACCGCCTTCTCTGCGGCGGCGAAGTCCGAGACGTCCGCCTGGATCGGCATCGCGCGCCGACCCAGGGCACGGATCTCGACGGCCACGGCCTTGGCCGCGTCCGCGCGCCCGCGGTACGTGAAGGCGACGTCACAGCCCTGGCGGGCCAGCGCGAGGACGACCGCGGCGCCGATCCCCCGGCTCCCGCCCGTCACCAGCGCGACCTTTCCACCGAGCCCGAGATCCATGTCGCAACCCTCTCACTTCGCTTCGAGCTGCGCCCCGCACTTGCCGCAGTAAGCGAATTCCGCCGGGATTCCCTTGGCCCCGCACGCCGCGCACGCTCCCCGGTAGGGGCCCCAGAGGAACTCGCTGCTGCGGCCGGCTGCGGCCGCCTCGCGGAGGCCACGGTAATTGACCTTGCGCTTCTCGACGAAAGCCTGCATCCCCTCGTACGGCTCGAGCGAGGTGAAGTGCGTCGACAGCCAGTCCCGCGCGTGACCGACGGTGGAGAACCAGGCGGCCTCTTTCCAGTAGTTGAGCTGCTGCTTCGTGTAGCGGGTGCACTCGGGGAATTTGTCGAGGCACTGCTCCGCGATCGCGGCGACCTCGGCGTCGAGCCGATCGCGCGGTACGACCCGGTTGACGAGTCCCCATTCCAGTGCCTGTCTCGCATGGATCCGCGGGTTCAGGAACAGCATCTCCCGCGCCCGTCGGTCGCCGACGTGGAGGCTCAGCCACTGGGTGGCGCCGCCGCACGCGACGCTGCCGACGCTGGTGCCGACCTGCGCGAGGTAGGTGTCGTCGGCCATCACGGCCAGGTCGCAGGCGAGCTGCGACTCGTTCCCTCCGCCGACCGCCATGCCGTTGATCCGCGCGATGGTCACCTTGCCGTTCCGGAGGATGCCCTCGATGTAGCGGCTGAAGAGCCCCATGTACTTCCAGTAGTCGCGCGGGCGCTGGGTGTACACCGAAGCGTACTCCTTGACGTCCCCTCCGGTGCAGAATGCCTTGTCGCCGGCGCCGGTGTACACGATCACGCCGACCTTGTCGTCGCACGACGCATCGTCGAACGCCGCGATCAGCTCGCGCAGCGTGTCGGTGGAATACGAGTTGTAGACTTCGGGCCGGTTGATCGTGATCCGTGCCACCATGTCCTTCTTCTCGTACAGCACGTCGTGGAGCTTCAGCTCGGAGGCCGCCTTCGAGGGGAACATGTCCATCGTCAGACTCCTTGGTGTTTCGCGTCCGAAGTCAGGTCGGGTTCCGACGGGTCGGCGACACCGGGCGCCCGCGAACTCGCTCGATCGCGCATGGGCGCCACGTCCTCCCGCCCATAGCGGACCGCCAGCATCTCGGCCGCGATCGCAACGGCTATTTCTCCCGGCGAGCGCCCGCCGATATCCAGGCCGACCGGTGCGCGCACCTCGGCGAGCCGGCGTCGGGACGCCGCATCCGTCCCGAGGCTCTTGAAGAGCCGGGAGACCTTCCCCCGGCTCCCGATCATCCCCAGGTATCGCCATGGCCTGGCGAGGCACGCGGCGAGCACGGTCTCGTCTTGCTCGTGACCGTGGGTCACGATGACCACGAACGTGGATTCGTCGAAGGGGAGCGACCCGACGACCGGCGGCAGCGGCCCGTTGACGAGGCGAACGGAAACAGGAAACCGTGCGGCGTCGGGATAGCCGGGCCGGTCGTCGATCACCGTCACCCGGAAGCCGGCCGCCTCCGCGATGGGCGCCAGGGCGATTCCGATGTGGCCGGCACCGAACACGTGGAGCCGCGGAAGGACGAGACACGGCTGGACGTAGAAGTCCGTCTTGCCGAGGCAGGCCTTGTCGAGGTTCTGCGCGGCACTCCCGGAGTAGTCGTAGTGAAACCGGCGCGGCCTCCCGTCGGCGAGGGATTGGAGCGCGTGCCGCACGATCTCGTGCTCGAGGCTCCCGCCCCCGATGGTCCCGGCGATGCTCCCGTCGGAGCGTACGGCCATCGCCGCCCCCATCCCGCGAGGGGCGGAGCCCTCGGTCCCGACGACGGTCACGAGCGCGACCGGCTGGCCGGCCTCCGCCAGCCGCACGAACTCCCGGTATGCGTCCATCTCGAGCCGCTCGACCGGCTCGCCGACCTCGACCAGCGGGTCGGGCGGCGGCCCGGCCGGCGTCTCGCGGCGTGTCATCGCACCTCCTTCCGGGAGGAGAGGCCGGGCAAGACGAGGTCCGCCATCTCGTCCCCGAGGTTCTCCACCGGACCGTCGCGCTGCGGGTCGTACCACATCAAGGTCCAGTTGAGCATTCCGAAGACGAAGAGCGTGATATGCCGGCTCGCGAGACGCCGGGGATCCTCTCTGCCCGCCTTCTTCAGGAGCTCCCCGACGACGGAGGCCAGCAGCCGGTAGTACCGCCGCCGGAGCTCCTCGATCTCGCGGTACGCTTCGTCGCGAACCGATTCCAGCTCGAACGTGCAGACCTTCATCTCGTTCGGGTGGCGCGCGTAGAACGCGAGGTGCCCCACGATCAGCCGGCGGAACTTCCGCTCGGGCGGCTCCTCCACCGCGAACTCCCGCTCCTGCGCCTCGAGGAGCGACGAGAACGCGCGGTGCTGGATCTGGAAGAGGAGATCCCCCTTGCTCTTGAAGTAGTAGTACATCCCGGGCAAGCTGGCACCCGTGGCGCGCCCGACGTCGCGGATCGCCGTCTGCTCGTACCCCCGGCGCGCGATCAGCGCAGCCGCCACCGACAGCAGGTTAGCCAGTTTCTCCTGCGTCCGGGGGCGCGACCGCCGAGGGCCGCGTTCCGCAAGAACGGGGTCCGGTGCCCTCAGTCCGCTCATGTCGAGCTCCGACATCCCCGGCGCGCGGGGGCCGGGTCGCGGTTCGCCTCCGGGAGTTTCCCCAGCCCCCGCAAGATCCTCTCCGGCGTGATCGGAAGCTCCGTCACCCGCACGCCGCACGCGTCGTAGATCGCGTTGGCGATCGCGCCGAGCGCGGGCAGAAGCGATCCCTCGCCGATCTCCTTCGCCCCGAACGGACCGCGCGGCTCGTAGCTTTCGACCGCAGCGGTGCGTATCTCCGGGGTCTCGCGAATCGTGGGCACGAGGTAGTCGTGGAGGTTCGGGTTCTCCGGCGCGCCCGTCGCGTCGAAGGTCGTGTCCTCGAGGAGGGTCTCGCCGAGCCCCATGATCATCGCCCCCTCCACTTGGCTGTGGAAGGTGGTGGGGTTGACCACGGTCCCCGCGTCGCTGAAGTCGGTGAACCGGTCGACGGTGACGTATCCCGTTTCGAGGTCCACCGTCACCTCGGCGACCGCGGTGGAAAAGCTGTACGCCGGCGACGTGCCGACCGTCCCTCCCTTGAACTCGCCTCCGAGATCCTTCGGCGGCGAATAGGATCCGACCCCGACGACCGGGCCGCGCGCCGCGAATGCGAGTCGCGCGGCCTCCTCCCAGTCCATCCCGACCGCCGGGTGCGCCGCGACGAAGATCCGCCCGCTCCTGGCGACGAGGGCGTACGGGTCGCAGCCGAGGTGCCTCCCCGCGGTCTCGAGGACCTGCGCCTTGACCCCCGCCGCCGCCTGGCGGACGGCGTTCCCTCCCATCAGCGTGACGCGGCTCGAGTACGATCCGAGGTCGAGGGGGCTCAGGACCGTGTCGCAGTCGGCGAGCCAGACCCTTTCGTACGGAATCCCGAGCTCCTCCGCCGCGATCTGCACGAGCACGGTGTCCGAGCCCTGGCCGATATCCGCCGCGGCGATGTGCAACGAGGCTCCGGTGCCGTCCTCGTGCACTCGGATCATCGCGTTCGAGTGCGGGAACTCCGACCGGTAGATCGGGTACCCCGCCCCCGACACGAACCCGCCACAGCCGACGCCGATCCCCTTCCCGCGTGGAAGTCGCCCTCTCTTCTGGCGCCACCCCGACTGCTCTCTCGCGTTCTCGAGGGTCGCGAGGAACTCGCAGGACGAGATGTCGAGCGCGTTGCAGGTGCGGGTCCCCGGCGTCATGGCGTTTCGGAGACGGATCTCGAACGGGTCGATCCCGAGGTCCTCAGCGAGCATGTCCATCATCGACTCGAAAGCGAACCGGGGCTGGGGCACACCGTGCCCCCTGAACGCCCCCGAGGCCGGCAGGTTCGTGTACACCCTGAGGCCGTCGTACTTGTAGTTCGGGAACTTGTAGAGCGTCGGGAGCATCGATCCCGCATAGTATGCCGTGATCACGCCGTAGGACGTGTAGGCGCCGCCATCGAGCGTCGAGCGGAACTGCACTGCGGTGATCGTACCGTCTCGCTTCACCCCGACCTTTAGGTCCATGGTCTGCTTGTGCCTGCCGCGGAAGTGAAGGACCATTTCCTCCCGCGAGTACTCCATCATCACGGGACGTCCGGTCCGCCGCGCGAGGATCGCCGCGCAGAAGTCGAGCGCCGTCGTCTCAGCCTTGCACCCGAAGCCGCCGCCGACCGCGGGCTTGATGACCCGGATCGAGCCCATCGGAACACCGAGCGTCCGCGACAGCGTCCGATGCAGGTAGTGCGGGGTCTGGGTCGCCGACCAGATCGTCAGCCGCTGCCCGTGGTGCTCCCAACGCGCGAGCGCGGCGTGCGGCTCCAGCGGGTGCTGGTAGGTGCGATTCCCGACGAAGCGCTGATCGCGAACGTGGTCGGCCTCGGCGAATCCCCTCTCGACGTCCCCGAAGTGCCACGCGACGCGGGTGTTGACGTTCCCCTCGTACCGTGGGTTTTCGGGGTGGATGACGGGAGCGCCCGGCGCCAGCGCATGGTCAGGGTCGAACACCGCCGGGAGCTCCTCGTACTCGACGTCGATGAGCGACATCGCCTTCTCTGCGGTCTCCTCGTCCACGGCGACGACGGCGGCGACCTCGTCACCGACGTAGCGGACGCGGTCCTTCGCGAGGATCTGCTCGTCATGGCGGGAGGGGCTGACGCCGTACCACTCGTCCGGGACGTCCGCCCCGGTGATCACGTCCAGCACCCCGGGGAGCGCGCGGGCCCTGCTCACGTCGATCCGGCGCACGATGCCATGCGGGATCGGACTCGTCAGGATCTTTCCGTGAAGCATCCCGGGGAGCCTGAGGTCCGCCGTGTACTTCGCCCGGCCGGATACCTTATCCGGCGCGTCGTAACGGGTGACGCCGTGGCCGACCACGTCGAGATCCCTCGCTTGGTCGCGCTCGGCGTCGCTCAAGGGGTGCGTGTCGAGCGGAACCGTTTCGAAACTCTTCCAGTCCAGGACCGCCCGGAGGATCCGGTTGTAGGCCGCGCAGCGGCAGAGATTGCCGGAGAGTGCCTGCCGGATCTCGTCGTCGCCAGGCGACGGGTTCGCGTCGATCAGGGCTTTCGCGGCCATGAGGGTGCCGGGGGTGCAATAGCCGCACTGCAGCGCCCCGTGTTTGACGAACGACTTCTGGAGAGGGTGCAACTCCGCCCCTTCGGCGAGCCCCTCGATCGTGGTGATTCGGGCTCCCTCGGCCTGGGCCGCGAGCATCAGGCAAGACGCGACCGGTTTGCCATCGACGAGGACCGTGCACGCACCGCAATCGCCCATGCCGCAGCCCCGCTTGGTCCCGGTCAGGTTCAGGTGCTCGCGGAGAACGGTCAGGAGCGTCGTGTTCGGTCGGACGGCGACGGAGCAGTCCTGGCCGTTCACCAGGAAGCGCACCACGATCCCGTCGCTCATGCCGCGCGCTCCGACGCCCGGGCCGCCGCCTCCCTCAGCGCGCGCCGAGCCAGGACCTCGACCAATAGCCGACGGAAAGGCTCCGATCCACGCAGGTCGCTGATCGGGCGGGCCTCCGCCGCGGCCTCGGCCGCGACGCGCGCGAATAGGTCTTCCTCGGGCGCTCGTCCTTCGAGCATAGCCGCGCTCCGGGTGGCGGCGAGCGGCACCGGCGCTACGGAGCCGAGCGCCACCCGAGCCGAGCCTATCTTGTCGCCGTTCAGAACCAACCGAGCGGCCACGGACGCCACCGCGAGCGCCGAGCCTTGCCGTAGAGCGAAGCGCTGATAGCTCGCGCCCGACCGGGGCGGCTGCGGCGGGATCAGAATCTCCACCAGGAGCTCACCGGGGCGCAGAACGGTGCAGCGCGGTCCGACGAAGAAATTCTCGGCCGGAAGCGTTCGCTCCCCTTCCTCGCTCACCAGCCTGACCGTAGCGCCCCCCACGATGCACGCCGGCGGGGTGTCGGCGCAGGGGACGGCCCGGCAGAAGTTCCCGCCGAGGGTCGCCTGGCTTCGAATCTGGGGGCCGCCGAGGGTGAGGGCCGCCTCGGCGAGCACGGGATAGGCCTCGCGCACGGCGGGGGATTCGGCCAACTCGCGAATGGTGGTCATGGCTCCGATCCGGAGTCCGGCGCCGTCGAATGCGATGCCGTGGAGCTCCGGGACGCCGTCGAGCGCGATGAGGTCGCTCGCCGTCTCGACGCCGCGCTGTATGTCAGGCAGAAGCTCTGTCCCTCCGGCAAAGTAGAGAGCTCCGGCACCGAGCCGCTGGCCAAGGCGACACGCGTCGGTCAGCGCCGTGGGCCGGTGGAAGACGAAATCACAGAAGGACATCGTCGACCCGCTCTTCAAGACACCTTGCCGGTCCGGGGACCGGGAATCTCGAAAATTTCGAACGAACGTTCGATACGTTACCCCGAGTCAGGGCCATTCGCAACACGAAATCATCCCTGCGGTTCCCCGAAACCGACTCCCTACCGGGCCCGCGCGACAGCCCGCGCGACGAGGTCTCGGCTCAGAACGCCGGGTGCCCGCTGATGCGTTCCCCGAGGATCAGCGTGTGGATATCGTCCGTCCCCTCGTAAGTGAAGACCGCCTCGATGTTGCCGAAGTGTCGCGCGATCGGGTACTCGTGCATGATGCCCGAGGCGCCGAAAATCTCCCGCGCGAGATGCGCACACTGCCGGGCGGTCCGGCAGCCGTTGCGCTTGGCCATGGAGATCTGTGCGAAGTCGGCGCGTCCCTGGTCCTTGAGACGCCCGAGGCGCAAATTGAGGACCTGGCCCTTCGTGATCTCCGTCAGCATGTCAGCCAGTTTCGCCTGCTGGAGCTGGAACGCTGAAACCGGTCGGCCGAACACGATTCGTTCCCCCGCGTACCTCACCGCCTCCTCGTAACAAGCGGCGGCCATGCCGAGGGTCCCCCATGCGATGCCGTAGCGAGCCTGGGTCAGGCACATCAGCGCGTGCTTCAGCGCGCCGGTCTTCGGCAGGACGGAGGACTCGGGGATCGCGCAATCGTCGAAGTACAGCTCCGACGTCACCGATGCCCGGAGGGAGAATTTCCCCTCGTAATCCCGGGTTGTGAACCCCGGGGTCCCCTTCTCGACCAGGAAACCGCGGATCCCGTCCTGCGTCTTCGCCCAGACCACGGCCACGTCGGCGAGCGAGCCGTTGGTGATCCAGGCCTTCGCGCCGTTCAGAATCCACTCGCCGCCGCGCCGCTCGGCGCGCGTGACCATCGTGCCCGGGTCCGACCCGTGGTCCGGCTCGGTGAGGCCGTAGCACCCGACCGCCTCGCCGGCCGCGAGACGTGGCAGCCAATGCTCCTTCTGCTCCTCGGAGCCGAAAGAGTGGATCGGGTACATCACGAGCGACGTCTGGACGGACACGAACGAGCGGAGACCCGAGTCGCCCCGTTCGAGCTCCTGACAGATGAGGCCGTAGCAGACGTTGTTGACCCCGGCGCAGCCGTAGCTCGTCAGGTTGGCGCCGAACAGGCCCATCTCCGCCATTCGAGGCACCAATTCGATCGGGAAGCGGTCCTTCTTGAACGCCTCATCGATGATCGGAAGCACTCTCTCGTTGACGAAGGAGCGGACCCCGTCGCGCACCTGGCGCTCCTCCTCCGCCAGCTCGGCGTCGATCTCGAAGAAGTCGACGCCGCGTGCGGGGCTGCCGGTCGGTCGGATCGTCATCGTCTCACCTCGCGGGAAGGCGGTCCATCGTGCGCTCGAGCTGCCGGAGGACGCACGACGCGCGGATACGGGCGGTTCACCGGGCCGCCGGGACCGGAAGCTCGAGCACCAGGCGCGGAACCGGTGCGAAGCCCGCCCTTTCGAAAAAGGCCATGAGGTCGAGTTCGTTCCAGGCGACCTCGGTTCGCAGACGCTCGATTCGCAGCGCCGAGAGGTTCTGCAGCAGCTGCCTGAGCATCGCCGTTGCGATGCCCCTCCGCGCGAACGCCGGATCCACGAGCAGCGTGTCCAGGATCGCTACCGGCTCCGGCTGCCCGAATTCGCCGTAGTGCACCGACCCGAGGAGGGCGCCCACGAGGGAGCCGTCCACATCGGCACCGAGCGAGATCCGGACGTCCGACTCTTCGAGGGCACGTCGGGTCTTCCCCTCGTACCAGGCCCGGCGGTTTCGCCCGCTGATCTCCTGGTCCATCCTGACCAGTCGCGCACAGTCGTCCGCCTTCAGGCTACGGATGAGGGGTTCGCCGCGTCCGATGTCCATACCGCACCTTCCTCTCCCAGCTTCCGATGTCGGAAGTCGCCCCAGATCGCCGCCCCGATCGCACCCGCGCAGATGGCGAGATCGTGAGTGGCCAGCTCGAACGGCCGGGCCGCCGAGGCGGCGCGCCCGGCGAGCGCGTCCTCGAGAGCGGCGATCAATCCGACGTCCGCGGAGAGCCCGCCGCTCACGAAGACGGTTCCCTCGATCGGAAGGGATCGGAGGAGTCGGGCGAACCGCTCGGCCATGCTCTCGTGGATTCCCCTCAGGATATTGGGCGTGCTGACGCCCCGGGAGACCATGTTGATCACGTCCGTCTCGGCCAACACCGCGCAGATGGAGCTGACCATCTCCGGGGCGTCCGCCTGCAACGAGAGCGAACCGACCTCCGCCTGGGATACGCCCAGGTAGCGGGCGATGTTTTCCAGGAACTGTCCCGACCCGGAGGCACACTGGCTCGTCATCTTGTAATCCAGGACCCGTCCCCTGCCGTCCATCGCGACGGCGCGCGCGTGCAGCGCGCCGACGTCGAGGACCGCGCGGGCTCGCGGCTCGAGGTACAGGGCGCCGCGGGCGTGGGTCGTCATCCCGTAGAAATGACCCGTGGCGAACGGGATGTCCTCTCCCTCGCCCGTGGTGGCGATGTAGTGGATCTCCCGCACCCCCGCGGCGGCCACCGCCCTCCCGAACACCTCCTCGACGACGCGGCCCACGTCCCGGCGACGGATGCGTGAGGTCACGTGCGACAGGATCTCGGCTCCGGCCTCGCCGGTGCTCAGGACCACGGCCTTGACGGCGCCGCTGCCGACGTCGATGCCCGCAGTGATCGTCATGCGCTGACCATCCGGTGGGCAAACAGTGCGGCGCCCCATGCGCCCGTGTAGATGCTGTCGGGGGAGATGTTCGTCCGGATCTCGCCGTAGTTCTCCCGAACCACGGCGCGCAGGGCCCGCACGGCCGCCGGGTTGTGCGCGACCCCGCCCGTGAACGTGAACTCGTTAACGACACCGCCGGAGCGCGCCAAAAGGCTCATCGCCCGCAGAATGATCGCCCGGTGGAGGCCGGCCAGGATGTCCTCGCGCGCCTCCCCCAGCGAGAGCAACTCGCGCAGCTCCGCACCGGCGAACACCGTGCACGTCGAATTGATCTTGACGCAGCGCCGCGATCGCTCGGCCAGCGGGCCCAGCTCGTGGAGCCCGAGGTTCATCTCGTCGGCGATGTAACCCAGGTACCGGCCGCACCCGGCGGCGCACCGATCATTCATCTGGAAGCTCGTGACGATCCCGCGCTCGTCCACCTGGATCGCCTTGGTGTCCTGCCCGCCGATGTCGAGGACGGTCCGCGTCCCCGGAAACATCGCGTGCGCGCCAAGGCCGTGGCAGAGGATCTCGGAGCGGATCTGCTCCTTGGGGAACGGAAGGCGTGCGCGCCCGTACCCGGTTCCCACGCTCGCCGCTTCCTGAAGCTGGGCCGCGGCCGCGGACTCGACGCCCGCCTCGAGCTCCTGCGGGCTGCCCATTCGGGCCAGGGCGGAGCCGATGTGGGCGCGGAAGCCCAATTCGAGCGGCTCGTTCTCGACCCGGATGATGCACTTGTCGTAGAGCCCCACCAACGCATCGAAGGTGACCGCCGGGGGTTCGGCGACCTCCTCGGCAATCCGGGTGTAGGCCGACCCGGCGGCATCCCGGAAGAACTCGGATCCCTGCAGGAGATCGGGCCGGGTGAAGCGCTCCTCTTCTTCCGCGGCGATCCGGCGGCAGATCTCCCCGACGGCGCGCCGCAGGGGCTCGGCGAGCTCGCCGAAAGCGCAGCGCTCGATTTCCTCGTCGAGCAGCGCCCGGAGGCGCCGAAGCTGGTGCAGCGTCTGCTCGACGAGGAAGGCCCGTCGCAGCCTCGCGACCGCCTCCGCTCCCGCCACCGGCTGGACCTCTCGCCGCAACAGGCCGAACCGCGCGCTGATGAACGCCTCGCTTCGAGCCACCGCGGCGGCCAGATCGTAGTTGGATCGCGAGTTGGTGATCCCGCGGCCGAGCACCTCGCCGTTCTCCGCCAGGATCACCGCCTTCGTCGTGGTGGAACCGAGGTCGATCCCGAGGACGCAGTTCATTCCGCCGACCCCGTCCGCCGCGCGTCGATCATCTGGAAGTAGCTCTCCAGCCGGTTCTTGATGTTCGCCGCGGAGAAGTAACGCGGATCGACGAGGTCCGACTCGATGAACGCTCCCGCGACGCCGGTCCTTCGCTCGACCTCGCGCAGGATCATGAGCTGCCCCGCGGAGAAAGAGTTGCAGGACTTGACCGAGTTGATGATGAAACCGTCGGCCTCGTACTCACGAACGTAGGACGACAGCATCTCGACTCGCTCGGGCAGGTTGAGGTTCGTGTAGCAGCCGCTGCAGTAGTCCGCCAGAGTACCCAGAGGGTCTCCCGGGTCGTGCCGGAAGCCGAAATCGTACGTGCCGCCGACCTTGCTGTAGGTCGACGCGACCACCACCGCCCCCTCGTCGGCGAACATCTTCCAGAAGTCGCGGAAGTGGGTCCAGTTCGGCGGCCCCTCGATCACCAGCCGGTACCTCTGGGTGTCGAGCGACCCCTCCGGCGTGATCGGGCCGAGGCCGGCAGCGACACGCGCCTCGACCTCCTCGCGAAGCGCGCGGTAATACTCGATCCCCTCCGAGGTGCCGCGGAACGCGCTGAATATCGGCCCGACGTAGTAAACCGCGCCGAAGTACCCGTCGATCGGGCTGGGGCGGCGCTTCGCCGAGTGCAGCACGGCGACCAGGTCGTCCTCGGCCCGCGCCGACCGGGCCAGGTTCTCCTTCAGCTTCTCCTCGTCGTACCGACGGCCAGTGGCCCTCTCGAGTGCGGGGATCACCTCTTCGCGGAGCTGCCTGACCATGTAGTCGCGCTGTTGCGGCTCCTGCCTCCCATCCCCCTGGTACGGGACGTGGAAAAGCACCGTGGGACAGTCGTACTCCTCCCGCAGCAGCTCGAACCACTTCATGAACGTGTAGCATCCGGTGTACGAGAGCAGCAGGAGATCGGGCTTCGGGAGCCGTGTTCCGGATGGCCCGATGTTGCCCGACTTGAGCATTCCGAGGTCGCACTTGACGTAGGTGCAGACGTCTTCGGAGTGGCCGGCCCGCTCTGCCTCGGCGATGTAATCGGCGGAGAGCTTCCGCATGCCCGACTGCAGCGCGTTGATCTCGGGCAGCACGGGCAGCGCGTCGAACGATCGGATCAGCTCGGTGAGGTTGCCCGGCACGAAGGTGTAGACCACAGGTTCGCGAGTTTCCGCGACCCGCTCGAGTCGCTTGAAGTGCTGCTCGATCATCTCCTTTTGAAGGAGCATCGAGCGGTCCTTCTGCACCTCGGCCATCACGCCCCTCCCCAGAGCTTGATCGAATCGGAGAACGTCCCCGCCTGCTCGCGGAACTGCTGGAACTGGCCGCTGTTCTCGGAGTACTTGAACGCGATGCAGGCGATCCCGGCCGCCTCGGCCCCGGCCCGCAGCATCGGCTGGTCCAGGAGCGCGGGATCGCAGAAGCTCGGCGCGGCGAAGATGATCCCGTCGGCCCGGGCGACCGCCGCGCGCTCCTTCATCAGGCCCCGTTTGCCGCGGGGGTCGGCTTCGAAAAGGATCGACGTTCGAAGGTCGTTACGGACAAAGGCCAGGGCGAGCGACCGGATCGGGTCGCCTTCCGGAGATACGTCCGAGGAGAGGAAGCGGTTCCCCAGCAGGAAGTCGTCGTCGACGATGTAGCACCCCGCGCGCTCGATGGTCTTGATCAGTCCCAGCGGCGGCTGCTCGCAGAACGCGCCGACGACGATGACACGGCTGTTGTCTCTGGGGCGTCCCGGCTCCGCCTCGACCGCGCCGAGGTAAGCCCGCGCTCTCTCGACGAATACGTCCGCCGGGACGACCTCGCCGGCCCGCATCAACAGGTATAGCTCCTCGGTCGGGACGTTCCAGGGTGCCTCGCGGCGTGCCTGGTACAGCGCGCGGACCCAGCGCCGCGTCTCGTTGTAGAGCGCGATCGACTCCCGGAGCACGTCGTCCGTCGCCGGGCGTCCGGAGATCTCGCCGAGATCTCCCAGTAGACGGCGCAGCTCCGCCTCCCAGAACGCGCCGCCAGTCGAGGGGGACGTCACCTGCGGAACGTCGATGTAGCGGACGTAGGTCGCAGGGTAGAGGAGCTTCCATATCCCCGATAGGTTCCGGATCACGTCGCACGTCGAGGGGAAAAGAACGGCGGAGAGCATGTCGAGCCGCCCGGACTGGGCGAGCTCGATGACCGACCGCGGGAGGTGGCAGATGTACGATTGGTAGAATGCGTCGCCCCTAATGATCTCGAGGCGGTCCCCCCCGCCGTGGATACCCACCGGCAGCATCCCGCACGCGTGGACGATCTCGCGTGGCGCGTAGACCGGAAGGTATCCGGCGGCGGTGCGCCCCGGGCGCGCCGCAATCCAGCGGCGGACGGCGCCGAAGTCGAGATCTTCGTACAGATCCCTCGCCCAATCGATGATTTCGGCCCGTGCGGTCACTTCCCAGCCTCCGGAAGAGATCACCGAAATATTTCGAACGAACGTTCGATATAATACATTCATTCGCTGAGATGTCAACAACATTGGCGAGTTCGCTTCAGCAAGAGTAACTTGATTTAAATCAAATGAAGATCCTGCCAGTCCTCGAGAATCGGGTCAGACTCATGGACTGAAATTCTCCATTGCCGCGGTCCGGATCGTGCCTGTTGTCGTCCGATCATCGAGTTAGAGGCGATGGCAGGCCGGATGGAACGATCCGCGATTGTCGTTTCGGAGCCCGGCGGCAAGATACCGCTGCTGGCGAACGCCCACCGGAGCGAGCCTAGCCCGTGGGACGCGCACCGCCGGTTCGAGCAAGATCCGCCGGATTCCCTGGAGACCTGCCATGGCACGAACCGCACGCCTCGAGCGACCGATCCTGGCCGCCATCCTCCTCGGATGCCTCGGCGTCCTCGTCCCTCGGGCTGCCGCCGAGCCCCGCCCGATCGAGACGGGAGGATTCGCCTTCGACCTCGACGTCGAGGTGCCGGCTCCCCCGGAACGGGCCTTCGACGCCTTCACCCGCGAGACCCTCGCATGGTGGGGCCACCACTTCTCCGAGAATCCGAAGGCGCTGTATTTCGACGCGAGGCCGGGCGGGGGATTCGTGGAGGCGTTCGACGACAAGGGCAACGGCGCCTGGCACGCGACGGTCATCTACGCCGAGCGACCGAAGCGCCTGCGGTTCAACGGTCCCTTGGGTCTCTCCGGATCGGCGGTGGACGTCGTCACCTCCCTCGACTTCGAGCCCACCGATCGCGGGACGCGCGTGAAGCTCTCCGTGCACGCCGCGGGCGAGTACCACAAGGACTGGCCCGCGGCCGTCGAGGGCGTCTGGCGTCACTTCCTCGTCGAGCGGTTCCTCCCGTACGTGACCGCGCACCCGGCCGGGACCGGCTCCGCGGCATCGGTGGACGCGTCGAATCCCCTCGTCGCCACCGTTCTCCGCTACCGAGACGCGAAGCGCCGGAACGACCGCGACGCGCAGCGCGCGACCCTCGCGACCGACGCGAGGATGTGGTTCGAGACGAGGGACGGACAAGGCTCGAAGCTGGACGCGGAAAGCGACGGCGACCCGTGGGCGGGCTGGGACCGGTTCTTCCGAAGCGAAGGGATCCTCGAGGCCGCCGTCGTTACGGCCCGCTCGGTGCGCGCGACGGTGTCCGAGACGAACGACTGGTACCGGCTGGTGGATCGCCCGCCATCTCGGTACTACATGACGTACGACTTCGACGAGGGTGGGAGGATCTCCGGAGTGCTGGTCCACTCGATTCCCGGTGAGCCGAAGCCGCACGATCGCGTCGATGAGTTCAAGACGTGGGCGCGAGCGAACCGCCCTGGCCTGCTGGAGAAGCTCATGCCCGACGGGAAGCTCGATCCGGCCCTCGAAAAGGCGAAGCAGTGGAAGGTCTCGCTCTTTGAGTGGAGGAGGGCGGCCGGCCTGGGTCTCCCGGAAGGCGTGGATTCTGGCTCTTGACGGCGCGTGCCCGTCAGAAGCTCTGGCCGATGGTGAAGACGTACTCGCCCGCCGACTCCCCGGCCCTGGGGTCGAGCTTCCAGCCGAACTCGATTCTCACCGGACCGATCGGAGTGTCGAAGCGAATTCCCGTGCCGAGCGTGTTCCGGAAGCGATCGAGGCGGATGTCGGCCGGGGTCGGGAAGACGCTGCCGGAGTCCCAGAAGAGGACCGCGGATATGCTGCCGGCCACGCGGCGCCGCAGCTCGTTGCTGAGGATGAAGACGGACTCGCCGCCCAGCGGGCGGAGCGTGCCGTGCTCCAGGGTGCCGGCATCGACCTGGACCGGGTTGCCGGACGAGTCGGTCGCCTGCTCGAGATCGACGTAGCCGACGCCGTCCTGCCTGAACCCGCGGAACGTCGAGCCCCCGCCGGCGAAGTAGCGCTCCTGCAGCGGAAGCGGATTCGGGGTCCCCAACCGGGATGCGAGGCCGATCTTCACGGCGGACGCGCCGACCAGGTCCCCCGGGAGCGGACGGGCCGCGCTTCCCTGGAGGAAGAGCTTCGAGAATCGCTGCTGCGAGCCGATGGGCTCCGCGAACACCCTGAGGTCCGCGCTGGCGTAGGTTCCCCGGGTGGTGTTCAGAGGATTGTCCCGCTTGTCGCGGGCGATGGAGTAGCCGACGCTGCTGAGGCGAACCTGCCCCAGGTCGAGGCGCGGCTCCGTCGCGTGGAACGTCTCCTCCGGGACCGTCAGGGCGTAGACGTTCGAGAAGCTGGTGGTGTAGCGGACGATGTGGGTGACGTCGCCCGGCGTCTTCCGCTCGAGCGCGACGGACACGGCGGTCCCCGTCTGGCTGAACGAGTCGCGGACCTCGACGTCGTGAGTCGCGCTCAGGATCGGCACCCAGCCCGCCACGGCGCGCGGCGCCCTGAAGTTGAGCTGCTGGCGCTGCACCTTGCTGCCGTAGAGGATCGACAGCCCCGAGTACCAGCCGGTCCCGCGCAGGTTCGTGTCGGCGGCGTCCACCTGGACGCTCGGCCCGTTGAAGGTGTCGTAGGCGGCCCCCGCTCCCAGTGCCAGGTCGTCGGCCTCGCGAACCGAGATCTTGAGGACCTGCCCGCCCGGCGGCCCCTGCGCGTCCGCCCACGAGAGCCTCACCTCGCTGAAGAGCCCCGTGCGCGACAGATCGGTCTGCATCTTCTGGAGCTGCGCGTGGCTGATCGGGTCGCCCGGAGCCAGGTGGACGAGCCGCCGGATGACGCTGGTGCGGGTGATGCGGTTCCCCTCGATCTCCACGTCGCGCAAGGTCTTTCGCTCTCCCTCGACGATCACGTAGACCAAGTCGACACTCTCGCCGTCGGAGCGGACGTCGTCCTCGACCCGCGCGTCGAGATATCCCCCCTCGTCGTAGATCGAGCGCATGCGCTCGAGGTCCTCGTACACCTTCGCCGCGTCGAAGGGCTCCCCCTCGCGGCTTCGCACGAGGGCGCGGAGGCGGTCGTCCCCAATCTCCCGGTTCCCGCTGATCCGGACCGAATGCAGCGTCGCCCTGGGCCCCTCCGTCACCTGGATCTCCACGTGCGCGTCCCTGCCGTCGGGGGTGAGGGCGACGGACCACGCCGCCCGTGCCGACAGGAACCCCCGGCTGTGGTAGAGGTTCTCCACGGTCGAGACGTCGATGTCCAGGACCTCGGGCTTCAGCACGTCGCGCCTAAAGCGGGTCTCGCGTCCGGCCAGGACGTGCTGGAGGATCTCGGCCTCCGGGATCGACGACGCCCCCGCGATGGACAGGCTCGCCACGTGGACCTTCTCGCCGCGGTCGACGTGAAAGGTCACCTTCCGGCCCGATGAGGTCGACTCCGCGTCCACGCGGACCTCGCACTTGAAGTACCCCTCCGCCTGCAGCGCCGGCCGGATTCGCTCCCGCGCCTCCTCTTCGAGATCGGTTCCGGTGGAAGCCGGCTCCAGCCAGAGCGCGTCGAGGATCCCGCGGACGGTCTTCTCGGAATCGCCCGCGCCCTCGATCACGAGTTCGATCTTCGGGCCCCGGTCGATCGCGTACTCGACGTCGACGAAACCCGCGCGCGGGCTGGCGCTGGACGCGGTGACGGACGCCTCGAGATACCCGTCCTTCACGTAGTGCTTCTTCAACTTGAGCGTTCCCTCGACGAGGTCCCTCCGGCTGAAGTCCCGCCCGGTGCGGACGGGGACGAGCCTCGCGAGCTGCGCCGTATCGCCGCCCGGATCTCCGAGGAACCTCACCTCCGACACCTTCTCCTCGGCGTGGGGAGAGGCGGGGGTCGTTGCCTTGCGGCGGGTCCGGGCGTAGTGGGACCACGTCTTCCCCGAGTAGCGCGCGCCGGCCCCCAGCGCGTCGCGGTCGGTTCGAAACGCAGAGGCCTTCACCTTCCGATTCACCTGGTACTCGACCTCGTAGGTGGTGGTCTGGGTGGTGGAGTTGAGCGGAACGGAGGTGCGCACGAACACCCGCGGGAAGAGCCGCTTGCCCAGCGTGATGCGCGTCGTCGGATCGCCCGTCGTCTGGTACTGGTAGGGATCGATCCGCACCTCCTCGAATCCGAGCCACCGCTCGAGCTGGCTGCCGACCATGCTCCCGATCTGCCCTCCCACGAGGCTTGCGGCGCTCCCTTCGATCGTGCCCGGCTTCGCCTGGTAATCGGCCGTGTCGGTGGTGGAGCCCGTCAACAGGAGGGCGAGGATGTCCCTCTCCGCGAGCGAGGGGTTCGAGCTGAGCTCGGAATCCACCCGGGTCGTGTCTCCCCAGAGGTGCATCCTCACGTCGTACTCCCGGACGCGGGTGGACGCGACGATGTCGAACTCGGGGTTGAGCCGGGGTCCGGCCGGGATGTCGACTCTTGCCGACTCGAGCTGGTATCGGACCTTTCCGAACCGGAGCTCGCCGCCGTCGAGCGACTCGCAATGTCCCGACACCTGCGGGTGACCGACGGTCCCGCCGATCTCGATGCGGCCCCACGCCTCGGTGTCGGCGAGGTCGTTGCGGAGCCAGAGGTTGTCGTTCGCGTCAACGGTCACGTCGAGGGACGTCCTGGCCAGACCTTCGTCCGGCTTCGGCACCTCGACGACGGGGGCTCGGGTCCTCGCCAGGAGGTTGATCCGGTCGAGCTCGAAGTTCCTGCGCCAGACCCCTCGAATGAGATCGAGACGCCCGGACAGCGCCGGGTCCTTCCCCTTCGCCGCCTCGAACCTGAGGTCGCCGGAATACAGGCCGCGGAATCCCTCGGGAATCTCCGGCGCCGCGGCGTTCACCTTGGCTTCGAGCACGAGGGAAGCGGGCTCGAGACCCTCGAGCGTGACAAGTCCCGTTCCGTGAAGGGATCCGCCGGCGACGGTCCCCGAGAACCGCTCGATGCGGACGGCGCCGCGCTCGATCCGGGCCTCCGCCTGCAGGCGGTCCGCGGCGGCCAGGGGATTGCCGGCCATGCGAACGCGGCCGCCCTCGAGCCTCGCCGTCCCCTGAAGGTCGGGCGTGGTCGGGCTTCCCGTCGCCTTGAGCGCGACCGTGAGCGTTCCCGCGGAAGTCAGACCCCTGACGAACGCGGTCAGAGCGCTCAGGTCCGCTGATGCGTCGAGCGAGAGATCGAGCGCCGCTCGCGACGGATCGAGCGGGTAGCCGCCGCGCACCTCGATCCGGCTGGCTCCGGACACGAGCGACACGTCGTCGAAGGAGATCCGGCCGCCCTCGAGCGACACCCTGGCGGGCCGGGGCGCCGTGAACGACTCGGCCCCGACGACGACGCGCAACGGGTGGATCTCCGCGTCGGCCCGGATCGCGCCCGGATCGTCCAGCGGGCCCGACCATTTGATCCGGCCGGTGAGCTCTCCGCCGACCGACGACGCGGCGGCCGGATGGATGAACTCGACCAGCCAAGCGACCGGGACGGACGTCAGCTCGAGCTGTCCCTTCGAATCGTGGGGCGGGGCGATCGCCACCTCCGCCAGGGCGGTCGCCGTGTTCCCGATCCGCACGGTCAGGCGCGCGCTCGCGCCGTCGCCCTCGGAGGAAACCGAGAGGTCCTCGACCGGGCGTCCCCCGAGCGACAAGTCCGGATCCGGCGAGAGGGTCCCACTCCAAGCCGTGGTCCCGCTCCCCGTCTCGCCTCGCAGGGAAAACGCGACGCGTCCGGCCACCGGGAGTCCCCGCAGCCACGGGCCCGCCAGCGAGGCGTCGACTCCCGAAGCCTCGAGCGACCCGGCGATCCTAGAATTCGCGAAATCGTAGCTCCCCGACGCGGCGACGCGGCCAGCCGGACCCCGGACGGCAAGGCTCGTGATCTTCAGGACGGATTCCTCGAGCACCGCTTCGACGCGCCCCGTCTCGAAGGCGATGGGGCCCAGCTTCGCGTCGGAGAGGGAGAGATCCGACGACCCGTGCCGGCCGCCGCTCCCGCCGCCGATCTCCGCGCGGCCGGTGATCCGCGCGGTCGGGGAGCCGGGAGCGCCGGTCCGCGCAAGGACGTCGTCGGCGGGCCAGGCGTCGAACGATCCTGCGAAATGCCACGGCTCCCCGGCGGAGGTCGGCGCCGTCCCCTCTTTCAATCGGAACGTCCCGCTCCCCTTGCTCGCCCGCGTGTCGCGGAAGGTGAGGACCCCGCCCTCCACCTCGAGGGTGCCCGCGGCGGAGTCCGCCCCGACGCCCAGGTACGCGATGTCGTCGACGACGAACGCGATCGTCCCCGACGCGTGGTGCCCTTCCTCGATCGTCAGCTCCGCCGTCGCCTTCCCACGCCCCTCGAGCCTCGCCGAATCGAGCGGTAGCGGGCTCTCTCCCGGCGCGTGCCCGAAGAGGGCGGCGACGAGATCGGCGCTCTCGCCCAAGGCCCCGCTCACGATGTCGAGGTGCAGCCGCACCTTCGGCCCGTCCAGCGCCTTCTCGGCTCGGATCGATGCCGTGGTCGGGCCGACGCGGGCCGCCGGCGCGATCGCCGAGATCACCAGATGCTCGAGGCCGATCGTGCCCGTCGCCTCCGCGTCGAGCCGCCGGCGCGCGCCGGCCGTCCCGGTCGGCATGACGCGGAACGTCCCGGTCCCGCGGAGCGAGCCCCGATCGCCGAGGCTCCCGGACAGATCCGCGTCGAGCGATGCGACCCCGTCGAGCGCGGCGTCGAGACCTGCCACCTTCAGCGCGTCGTTGACGGAGAGCCCCTCGGCGCCGACCTTCGCACGGATATCGCCGCCACGGCGAAGCTCGACCGACCCCGCGGCCGTCACGGTGCCGCCCAGCATGCGGGCGGACAGGCTCCGTATCGTGGCGCCACGCTCCGAGGCCGCGACCTCGGCGTCCAGCGCGGACGCCTCGATCCCCGAATAGGCGAGGTGGTCTCCCCGCACGCGACCTTCGGCGGCCCACCCTTCGCTCCCGAAGCGAACGGTCGCGGTTCCCCGGAGGCTGCCGGCGATCGGGCCGCCGAGGCCCAGCAGCGAGGGGATCAGCGGTACCTCGGCAGCCCTGGGGACGTCGAACGCCGCGCGGATCTCTCCCGAGACCGTGGGGGTCCCCCGGAGATCGAGGTCCGCGTCTCCCTCGAGATTCAGCACGCTGCCGCCCAATGACACCGCGCCCTTGGACTTCGCCTTCTTCCCGGTCAGCGCCGCCTCGAGGTGCACCTTTCCGAGCTGCTTCGCGTCGCCATCCCCCACGCTGAGCCGGTTCGTATCGAGCGTCCCTTCACCGTCGCCGTCCCGGCGGGACACCCACGCGATCCGCACCTCCTCGGCGCGTCCCCACAGGGGAATCTCCCGGTCCTCGACGGAAACGACGCCGTCCACGATCTCGAGCCGGCTGAGGAGGATCGCCGTGCGGCGCTCCTCGCCCGCGGAGGCCGGAAACGGGCCCTCCCAGCGTCCGTCCTCGCGCCACACGTTGACCTCCGGTCGCTCGATGCGCATCCCCGAGATCTCCAGCCGTCCTTGCAGGAGAGGCCGGAGCGCCAACGTCGCGGAGAGAACCGGGATCGTGAGGACGGGCCGGGCCGCCGGAGGGGACGCGCTCAGCGTGAGGCCGCGAATCTCGATGCGGCCCGAGAGCACCGAGACGTGAACCGACGCGACCGACACCGGCCGCTCGAAGGCCGCCGACGCCCCGTCGCGGACGCGGCGGAGAGCAAGTGCGTCGAGCCTCGCCCCAGGGCCGGACAGATAAGTCACCAGCCCGGCCGCCAGGGCGATGAGCAACAACGCCCATCGGAGCGATCGACGCGCTCGACCGGGCTTCCGTGTGGCGTCGTCTTCAGGCACTTGTGGGGGCCACCGCCGATCGATTCGCAGGTCCCGAGGAGACGCGGGTCATACTAGCACCCGCGGGACCCGAGGGTCGCCCCGGATCCATCGGGCCGGAGGAACCGCTTACAGTCCGTGGCGGTTCCCGGCGATCGCCCGGCGAAGCGCCTCGACGGCGCGCTGCGCGGCGGGCTCGCGGGGGAGCGATGCCGGTCCGGCTCGTCGCGCCTCGGGGACGCAGAGGTGCTCGTCGACGAGGGCGCGAATCACGGCGTAGATCGCGTCGGAATCCAGGCGCCGGCGAGTTCTCGAGAGGCGCGCGGCGACATCGATGGCGGCGTCCCCCGTGATCCGCGCGAACCGGTTGACGACCGCCGAGCGCCCGGCCACTTCCCGAAGGACGCGGCGCGGGGTCGTCCCGGCGAGGCCGGCTGCGATCCCGATCATCTCCAGGTACGCGCGCTGGAACGCCCGGACCCGCCGAGCCCGGGAGGGAGTGGACTGGAGGTGGCGGCGCGAGGCGTAGGTGGACGCCGCGATCTTCAGAAACTCCCGCGGGGCCAGCGCCCGCTCCTCCTCGAGGTACCGGGCGGGGAGCTCGCGCAGGACGTCCCGGGTGGAGTACACCGCGTTCCGGGTGATCCCGTCGGAGACGATCAGCCGGCGGCGGGACGAGGCGCGCTCGAAGTAGCGGTGCTCGCGACGGAACCGCTCGACGGCGGGCGCCGCGGCCGCGAGCAGCCGCGCCGCGATCGACGGCCGGAATCCGACGTTTCCGAGGAGGAGCCGCAACCGGTGGGCCTCGAATTCCCGGTCGAAGAGCTTTACCACCGGGTCGTGGCCGTAGGCGCCGATCGGCCGCCTTCTTCCGCACAGGAGCGCGTCGCGGACCTGCGCGAACGTCTGGACGATGTACCTCGCCTTCCGCCGCTGCTCGGGGATCGTCGTCGACCACCGAGGTCCGTCGTCATACCGGTACTCGCGATGGTAGAGGCCGAACTGCCGGACCGACCCGTAATCGAGGACTCCGCCGTCCATGAGCACGTTGTCGCCGTCCCATTCGAGCCAGCAAAACACGTATTCGGCCTCGAAGGCGGCGGCGGCTCTCGCAAAGGACCGCGCGACCCACTCCGAGAGGTGCCTCCACCGCGCGCCTCCCTCAAGGGGAGGGAAGGCGCCGTTCGCGACCTGGCGCCGGTAGAACAGCTCCGCGATCCCGCGAAGGGACGCCAGGTCTCCCTGCTTCAGCCACACGAAGAAGTGCGCGGGTCGCAGCAGGGAGGGGTACGCCCTCACGGTGATCCCGAAGCCGCCCGGAACGGCGACGACGGCGAGCACGCGCTCGGTGAGGATGCCGTTCGCGTGGAAGCTCTCGCTCATCAGCGCGGCGGAGAGCCCCTCGAACACGGTCGCGGTGCCGCATCCGTAGCACGCGCGGCGGCTGCCCGTCTTGTAGAAGCGCCCCGTCCACGCGGTCGCGGGGCAGAGTCGGGTCACGCCGGTTCCGCAGGCCGAGAGGTCCCAGGTCGATTCACGGCCGGCGACGGATCCGATCCAGACGCTGCGGCCGTCACCGGAGCTGTCTCCGCGCCGCCCCGGGTGCTGGAGCTGCAGGTAGCGGGTGGCCATGTACGCGCCGGGGAGGAGGTCCCCGGCGGGGACGACGGTCCCGCGCCGGGTGTCGTGCTCGTTCACGATGGTGATCGCGAAGGCCCCGAGAGCGGCGTCCCTGAGGCCGGGGGTCATGAGATCGGGATGATCGGCCGGGATCAGGCCGATCTCGCGCCCGAGCGCGAAGTTGAAGTAGGCGATCTCCGCGCCGCGCACCCTCCGCGCGCGGTAGTCGACGAACCCTCGAGGCACCGCCTGCCGAAGGGGGTGCGATCCGTCGAGTGCCCGGAACCGCGCGTACGCGTCGTCCGCGCGCGGGGCCGCGAGCGTCGCCACCATCGTCGAGCCCTCGATATCCTCTCTAGAATCTAGGCACCGGGGCTCGGCCTGCAACGTCGGCTCGCGACGGCGGATCGGCCGCCTCTCGGGGCTCGCCCGTCTAGTGCGTCCCGGGCGCCCGGTAGGCGTCCACGCGGGTCCTGAAGACGTCTCCGCGCTCGGTGCGGGAGTAGACGTAGAGGACCGCCGGGCCGCCGCTCTGCCACCGCTCGAACGCCGCCCCGGGAACGGTCGCCATTCGCGAGCCGCTGAGTTCGCCGCCGGAGCCGATCGTCCCGCCGCCGAACGTCGCATAGGCCGACTCGGCGTCCGACAGGTCCGCGAGCGCGATCCGGTCCACGACGATCTCCGCGTCGCCGCGATTGTGGAGCGTGAATGCGAACGTGACGGAGACGCCGGCCGAACCCGCGCTCACCGAGGACGCCTCGTAGGTGGCCGAAAGCCGGGGACCCTGGAACGCCAGGACCGCCGTGGCTCCGGCCGCCAGGCCCGTGACGAGAAGGACGCGAAGCACCTTTTCGATTCGAGTGAGTCTCATGGTCTTCCCTCCTGCCCCGCGAGAACCGTGCCCGACGCCGGCACCATTGTAGGCCTCATCGGCTCGAGGCGCCCCGTCGGCGTCACGCGGGCGCGTGTACACTACGGGCCCGATGAGGCGACGACGATGACCGAGGAAACGCTCGCCGGCCGCAGGATCCTGATCGTCGACGACGAGGAGGTGATCGTCGAGTCCTGCCGCGCCATCCTAGAGCGGTGCGGCTGTCTGGTGGACGGCGAGACGGACGGGATCCGCGGGCACGACCGGGCGCTCCACGGCGTCTACGACCTCGTCCTCCTGGACGTTCGTCTGCCGGGGACGGACGGGCTCGAGATCCTCGCGGCGGTGCGGGAGCGGAGATCGGACCTCGAGGTCATCGTCATCACCGGGTACTCCACCGTCGAGGCCGCGGTCCGGGCCGTGAAGCTCGGCGCCTTCGATTTCCTTCCGAAGCCGTTCACCCCCGACGAGCTGCTCGCGCGGGTCCGGTCCGCATTCGCCCAGCTGGACCAGCGCCGGCCCGCGCCCGCCGCGCTCCCCGGGGAGATCGAGGGCATCGTCAGCGTGTCGCCCGCGATGGAGGAAGTGCGGGCGATCATCGCGCGGGTGGCCGGCTCCGACGCGACGGTGCTCATCCACGGCGAGACGGGGACCGGCAAGGAGCTGGTGGCGAGCCTCGTCCACGGCGCGAGCCCGAGGCGTGACGGTCCCTTCGTATCGGTGGACTGCTCGGCCCTGGCCCCCGGCCTCCTGGAGAGCGAGCTGTTCGGCCACGTGAAAGGGTCGTTCACCGGGGCCCTGACGTCCAAGCCCGGCCTGTTCGAGCTGGCGCAGCACGGGACCCTCTTCCTCGACGAGGTCTGCAACCTGAGCCTGGAGACTCAGGGAAAGCTCCTCCGCTTCCTGGAATCCGGCGAGTTCAGGCCGGTCGGAGGCGTCGAGGTGAAGTGGGTGAACTTCCGGCTCGTGGCGGCGACCAACAGGGACCTGGCTGCCATGGTCGAGGAGGGCAGCTTCCGCCAGGATCTCTTCTACCGGATGAACGTCGTTCCCCTCCACCTGCCGCCCCTGCGCGAGCGGCCGTCGGACATTCCGGGGCTGATCCGCCACTTCCTCAGGAAGCACGGGACGCCGGACGCGGCGAGACCCTGGCGCTTCTCGCCCGAGGCTCTCGAAGTCCTGAAGCGCTACTCCTGGCCCGGCAACGTCCGCGAGCTGAAGAACCTCGTCGAGCGCCTGTGCGTGATGGTGGAGGGGGATACCGTCCGCGTCGAGCATCTTCCCGCTCACTTCGCCGGTCCGGCCCGCGGACCGACCGAGGACGTACCCCGAACCAACGAGGAGCTGAAGTCGCTCAAGCGGACGATGCGCAGCCGGATGTTCGACGACGTGGAGCGGCGCTTCGTGATCGAGGCGCTGACGCGCAGCGAGTGGAACGTCAGCCGCGCCGCCCGGGAGACCGGCCTTCAACGCACCAACTTCCACGCGCTGATGCGGAAGCACCGGATTCGGGGGAAGGGGCCGGAGTGATCGTCGCGATGAGCGCCCGTCGTCACGAGAAAGCGCGCACCTGCGCCATGGCGCGGTAGGAGCCGGGCTGGCGACCGGGCAGCGGCCGGGGGACTTCCTCCTCAGGGACACGCGCCAGCGACACGCTCCGCCGCCTGCGATCCACGCTCGGCGGCATACCCGTAGGTGCCCGCACCGCAAGCGTGCCGCCCCCGAACGACGTACCAGAAGACGCCGCCCTCCGGCGGCAACGACGGGTCCGACGCCATCGGAGCGTCCGCACCGGAAACCACACAGGCCTCTTCGGCGCCAACGCCCACCGGCAACTGGCTCCCGAGTCCTCGCGCCACGTCGTACGAGACGCCGACGACTCCCCCGGTGATCGCGTCCCAGGTCAATGTGGAACGGTCCGGATCGGACCGCAGGTTCGAAACCTCCGGAGGATTGCCGACCGGCGTTCCCGGAACGCACGTCCCGGCGCTACAGGTATCGCCCGTGGTGCACGCGTCGCCGTCGCTGCACGGTGCCGTGTTGTTCGTGTGGACGCAGCCCGTCGCCGGGTTGCAGCTGTCGTCCGTGCAGACGTCTGCGTCGTCGCAGACGAGAGGCGGCCCGCCGACGCACGCGCCACCCAAGCAGGCATCGGCCGTCGTGCAGGGGTCGCCGTCGTTGCAGGTCGTTTCGTTCGCCGCGGCCGGGTCGCTGCACAGGCCGGTCGAGGTATCGCACGTGCCCGCCCCGTGACATTGGTCGGATGCCGCGCAGACGACCGGGTTCGATCCGACGCAGACGCCGCTCTGGCACGTGTCGGTCTCTGTGCAGGCGTCGCCGTCGGCGCAGACCGTGCCGTTGGGCTTCGCGGGGTTCGAGCAGAGGCCCGTTCCGGCGTCACAGTCGCCAACGTCGTGGCACGAGTCGAGCGCGCTGCAGGTCATCGGGTCACCGCCGGTGCAGATGCCCGACTGGCAGGTGTCCGTCTGGGTGCAGAGGCTGCCGTCGTTGCAGGCGGTCCCGTCGGCCATGGCCGGGTTGGTGCAGAGGCCGGTTCCCGGATCGAAGACGCCGGCCGTGTGGCACGGGTCGAGCGCCGTGCAAAAACTGTACTGCCACGCGCCGCGGCCGTACGTCCCCGCCGTGATCGTTCCGGTGGTCGCGTTGAACTCGAGGTCGGTGACGACGAGGCCGGCGGGAAGACCGTAGTTGAAGGGCGTGAAGCTCACCCCGCCGTCGCTGCTGACGAAAACGCCGACATCCGTCCCCACATAGACGACGTTCGCGCTGAGGACGAGCACGGTATTCGCCGGGACGTCGGGCAGGCCTCCGCCCCGCGCGACCCAGCTGCCCTCCGTGTACTCGTAGAGATGTGCGGTGCCGAACCCCGAGACGACGCAGAAAGCGCGCCCCGGATTCGTCGGGTCCGCCTCGACGTCGTTGATCCTGCGGGCGGGCAGTCCGCCCGAGAGCTGGCTCCACGTGGACCCGCCGTCCGTGCTCCGCCATGGGTAGCCGTCGGTCGTCCCCGCGTAGACGTAGTTCCCGTCGGTGCGGCAGACGCTCACCGTCGAGATGTTCTCGGAGCCGCCCCCCGTCATGTCGGTCGGCCCCACGAGGCTAAAGCTCGTTCCGCCGTTCGTCGAGCGGTACATCTGGTACGTGCCGAGGAACATCGTCGAGGGACTGGTCGGGGAGAGCGTGTAGGGCGTGACCCAGTCGATCCGGCTGGTGGCCGCGATCCCCGCGGTCGAGCCCGTGATGCCGCTGTAGGTCCCCAGGATCCCGTTCGTCGAGCGATAGACGCTGGGCAGGTTGTTGTACGGGTAGCTCGCGATGTAGTCGGTGTTGGGGTTCGCGGGGTTGATCGCGCACATGAACCCGTCGCCGGTGACCGTCTGCACGTCCCACACGTTTTCGGTCGTGCGCGCGAGGGACGAGTTGTCCTGGGCGCCGCCGCAGAGGATCTCGTCGCTCACCGGGTGGATCCCGACGTCGTAGAACTGCGTGAAGTTGAGGTTCGCGTTGAGGTTCGCGAACGAGCTCCCGCCGTTGGTCGTCTTCCAGACGCCGCCGTCGCAGCCGATGTAGATCTCGTTGCCGTTCGAAGGGTTGATCAGGAGGATGTGCGTGTCCTGGTGCACCTTCTGGGTCGAGCCCCACGCCCCGGTGAGGTTCGTCCAGCTCGTGCCGCTGCTCGTGGACTTGAAGATCTGGATCGTCCCCCGGTACAGCGTGGTCGAAGTCGTCGGGTGGACCTTGACCGTCATGTTGTAGCCGCACTGGCCGTCACAGGCGCTCGATCCGTAGACCATGCGTGTCCACGTGCTGCCGCCGTTCGCCGTTTTCCACA
The DNA here is from genome assembly GCA_020073205.1 of Terriglobia bacterium. NCBI lineage: Bacteria > Pseudomonadati > Acidobacteriota > Terriglobia > Terriglobia bacterium. Next base: position 17,478 of record JAIQFR010000001.1, on the reverse strand, counting down.
GCTCGGGTCGCGAATACGCGACGTTGTTCTCGAAGAGGGCGTAGGCCGTGTTGACGTCCGAAGGCGCCGCGGCCACCTCGACGCGGTAGGTGTTGTTGCCGTACGGGATCGAGCTTCCGGTCTGCTGCGTCCACGTGACGCCGTTGTCGGCGGACTTGTAGACGCCTCCGTAATACACGCCGGCCCACAAGATGTCGGGGCTCGCGCTGCGGACCACGCTGGTGACGTAGCCCTGGAGCCGCTTGGTCCAAGTCGCCCCGGCATCGGTCGAGGTGTAGATCCCGCCCTGGCTGTACGCCCCGGTCGTGCAGTTCCGCGTCATGCCGCCCACGACGAGATTGCCGGAGTTCCTGGGGTCGACCAGCACTGCGGCGAATTCGGACAACCCCTCGAGGGTGCTCCCCCCGGAGCCGTTCCGAAGCTCCCAGGTGCTCCCCTGATCGGTGGAGCGGAGCAGGCCGATCCCGAAGTAGTCCTCGCACCAGAAGTCGGTGTTCTCGCCCGTTCCGACCCACAGCGTCGTCGGCGTGTTCGGGTCGATGGCGATCGCGCCGATCGTCATGGTCCCGGCGGACTCGAAGATCGGCTTCCAGGAGACACCGTCGTCCGTGGTCTTCCAGACGCCGCCCGAGGCCGCGCCAGCGTACAGGATATTGTTGGCCCAGTCCTTCGCGAGCGCCGGGACACGGCCCGAGACTTTCCCGAAAGCCCAGCTCCCGAACCTGGACGACGACGGACCGCGGCTGGTCCAGATGCCCGCTCCCCTGGGTCGGGCCTCGAGCAGCGCCTCGCGAGCGCGAGTGAAGTCCACGGCCTTGGCTCGCAACTTCGCCATGTCGCCCGACGTGCCTGCTTGCCGCGGCCTGAAGAACCACTCCTCTCGCTGCTCTATGGCGTACTCCTCCCCGCCTTCCTTGCTCACGACCTGGTCGGGGCCTTGCGGCGGATCGCCGGCCTCCTGCGCGAGGGCCGGAGCGGCCCAGAGCGCGATGCTGAGAAGCAACCCGCAACCCAGTCCCGGACGCCCGGCGAGATGTTTCGGTATCACGAGAGCCCCCTGCAAAAAGCGAAGACGGGCACACGACTCCTTCTCGTTCACAATATAGGGCGAAATCAGGCCGCGGATGCGACGAGAGACGCCGAATTCTCTCGCCGTCCCCGCGAGCGGCCATTGAGGTGGGCGTTCTTGGCCTGCAGGTACTTCCTGATCGCTGCGTTCACCTGCTCCAGGGGGTAGGAACTCGAAGCTGCGAAACCGCGGCGGCGTCCGGTGCTGGAATGCTATGTCAACCCCGCCCTCCTACGCCAAGATCCCCCACACGCACCCACTTTTCCTCCCGGTGCCCGGGGGATTCAAGCTGTTCGCCGCGGGGCACGGCGAGGGCCGGCGCCCCCCGTCGGCCGCGCACACACCTGTCCGCCCGTGACCGTCAGGGTGGAGGGATCAGGGACCAGCTAGAGGTCGACCGGCAGGAGATCGCCTGGCGCCGGGGGCGCGATCGGGGGTGGGCGTGCGGGGAGACCGAGGCACTCGAGGATCGCGCGGATGGCCTCCGGCGATTGGATCGCCGCCAGGACGCGCATGGGCTGCCCGTAACGAGGACATGTAAACGCGTGCTGCACCGGACGGATCAGGCGTGTCGGAAACGCGGCCGGGTCACCCCGCCGTGTCGGTCAGGATGCGCAGCACGTTCGACGGATGATGTCGGCGGAAGTAGTCGGCCGAGAAGCTCGCGGCGGCGGTCCGATAGTGCTCGCGGTGGCGCGCGATCTCCCGCAGCAGGTCCGGAAACTGGCCGAAGTCCGCCGCGATCAGCCCGACCTGGCCCTCGGGGCAGCGGCCGCCCGCGAAATCGTCCGCCGCCAGGAACCGGATCTCGACGTCGCTCAGGTCAATCGGTGTGGAAAAGTAGGCGTTCGAGAAGCGCAGCCGGAGGCTTCGGGCCTCCGGGTGCATGTGGAACATGGCGATCGACGCGCGGCTGTCGGTGCGAGATCCGCACACGGCCGCCCATCGGTCCAGGACGTCTCCGCGGTCGTTTCCCTGGACGATCTCGATCCGGGCGTGGTGTCCGCGAGCCGTCCCGGCCGACCAGCGGAAGCTCACCTGGAGCTCCGTCGCCCCCTCGGGAGCGGCGCAGTCCGCGAAGGCCGGCGCCTCGGTTCCACCGCATCGCAGGACTCGTGGAAGAGCCGCGTCGCGCGCCGCGACGCCGCGCATCTCGCGCGCCAAGCGCTCCAGGTGCGCGGCACTCGCCTCGGCCACCTCGTCGCTCAGCCAGCAGCCCGCGGGCACGACCACGGAAGCTCCGGCCGAGAGCATCTCGACGAGGATCGCGCTGAGCCGCGCTGCGTACCGGCGCTCGTCGTACAGGAACAGGCCGACGTCCGCGGCCGCGATCAGGCGGAGGTACTCGTCGAGCGGGAGCGGGTGGCGAACGTGGACGATTCGGGTGCCGCCGGGCACGGTCCGGTCGCCCGGGTCCGCCGAGACGGGTGACGAGGCGCCTCCGTGCGGGATCTGATCGACGCGCTCGGCCTGCACCCAGAGCTGGAGCCGCCCTCCGAAGAAATCGTCGCGGGCGAGATCCTCAACGACCCGGCGGAGGTGATGCGTGCCCTTCTCGTCCCGGACGCCGCCGGCGCACACCACGCGGACGGGCCCCGCCGGGTCCCCGGCGGGGCGCTCGGCCAGCGCCGGGTTCACGGGATACGCGAGAGGACGGCACGGAAACACGCCCAGCAGCTCGTACTGGGACGCCAGTTGGGGAGTGGTCGCGTAGAGGTGGAGGCGCACCTCCGGGATAAGGGCCCGCACGTGCTCGAAGTGGGCCCTCATGGCGTGGAGCAGCTCGGACTGCCCGTCGTACTCCGGGACGCGTCCTTCCAGGAAGCCGAAGTGGAACTGCGCGTGCCAGTCGGGCACCCGAGCGTGGCGGTAGGACCTCAGGAACTCGGCGAGCCCGACGAGGTCGAACTCCGAGATCGTCGGGAGGAAGACCTGGTCACCGGGCCCGGGCGGGAATCGCTCGAACAGCCGGCGGCAGCTGCGGGCGAACAGGCGCAGGCGGCGCCGCTGCCGCCACCGGACCTTCCACGCGTCGAGCCGCTTCCGCGCCGATGACCGGCCTCCACGGTCCTCCGGGGCTCCCCCCAGGAAGGGGTTCACCGGCAGGCGCGAACGGCCGAAGAGGACCGTGTGCTTCGAATACATGTCGAAGTGGAACACCGGAGCGACCGCCCAGTTCGCGGGCAGGTGCTCGCGCGCGCGGCACCGGACGTGCGATCCCAGGACCGGCTCCCAGCCAGCTTGCTCCGCCGCCCGCAGTACGTGTAGGTCGTACTCGTAGTGATGCCCCCCGAGGTCGACCAAGGAATGATCGAGCACGTAGAGTCGAGGCACTCAACGCCTCCACCGCCACGGACGCCCGCGAAGGGCTAGGTGCGGTCGCGAAGATCCTCGACCAACCGATGCCACTTCTTGTTTCCGTCGGTCTCCCGGGAGTATCCCGCGTCAATCCTGGCGTCGCCGAACCGCTCAAGGCGCCCCCGAACGCGAAGCGTGTGCAGTGGCGTGCCCTCGATCTCGGCCGTCCCGGACTCCTGGACGGAGTCGAACGGAATCGACCGGACGAAGCGCCGCGTCTCGAGCATCTGCTCGCGGGTCTCGCCCGGAAGCCCGTACGTGAAGGTGCCGTGAACCGACATCCCGACCCGCTGGATCTCGTGGACCGCGCTGCGAGCGTACTCGAGGTCGAGGTGCTTGTTCACGATGGTGTCCACGACCTGCTGACTGCCGCTCTCGAACCCGATCTTTACCCCGAAGCAGCCGCTGTCCCTCATCAGCTGCCAGGTCTCCATCTTGCTCGTGTCGGCGCGGCACATGGCCGACCAAGGAAGCCCGATCCGGCGCATCACCTCGCACATTCGGATCACGTGGCCGTTGCCCAGGTTGAAGGTGTCGTCGTCGAAGTAGATCGAGCGGAACCGGTAGCGGTCCACGATCTCGCGCAGGTAGGCTTCCATGTACTCCGGCGTGTAGTGGCGCGCCGTGCGCCGCTGCTCGCCGTCTGGGTCGTTGCCCGTCATCGTGGCGGGCCACACGCAGAAGATGCACTTGAACGGGCACCCGCGGCTGCTCCACACCTGCGCTTGCGGCGCGACCTGCCCGCGCGGGTTCTCGTCCCAGTAGCGGTGCGCGTGCAGATCATCGAACCACGGGAAGGGGGCGGCGTTCATCTCCTCGACGGACAGCAGGTCGAAGTCGAGGATCCCCGACCGGCCCTCCAGGATCTCGACGCTCCCCTTCTCGTACTCTCCGCGAATGCAGGCGTGCACGGGATGATCCCGGAGGATCTCCTCGGCCCTCGTGGTCGTGACCGGCCCGGTGACGACGAGGCGCGCCGCAGGGAGTCGCCCACGGATCGCGTGGAGCAGTCGCGCGTCGTGGTCCCAGCTCGGCGTCGCGCTCTCGACGAACACGTAGTCGTACTTCTCGACCTCGAGATGCCGGAGCCATTCCTCGTACGTCTCGCGCAGGGCGACGCTGTCGCGCAGGCGGACGTCCGCGCCGGTCACCCTACGCGCGTACGTAGCCGCGTACCCCATGAAGAACGGGTAGGGAACGTAGTCCCCGAATCGGTAACGGCCCGGACGGCAACGCGTCGGGTAGGTGAAGGGCCACCGCGAGCCGGCCCGCACCCCGACGCGCCAGCGGCGCCGCAAGAAACTTCCTTCCGGCGCCTCCCACCAGGGCGGATTGCTGAAGAGGACCTTCACGTGAGGCTCCGAGTGCGGGGGTAGCCTACCGTCCGCCGAGCCGCAGCGCAAGGCGGCGCCCGAGTCAAATCGTGCCGAGCTCGATCTGCTCCCGGATCCAGGGGATGACCTCGTCGAGAATGGTCTCGAGAGACGTCGTGGACTCGAAGCCCAGGAGGCGCTTGGCCTTCGAAACGTCCGGCGTGCGGAGCCGGACGTCGTGCTCGAACGGCGGATCGGAAACGTAGCGGAAGGGCTCCGCGTCGCATCGCGCCTTCTTCCAGATCATCTCCGCCAGCTCGAGGACGCTCGTCCGGACGGGCGTCGAGATGTTGAAGTCCTCGTTTCGCGCCTCGGGGCGCTCGATGCACAGGCGAATTCCCCGCGCGAGGTCGCCCCCATAGGTGTAGTGGCGCACCTGCGTCCCGTCGCCGAGGAGGTGGAGAGGGTCCTGGCCCTTGAGCACCTTCTGCACCAGGTCCGGCACGACGTGGCTCATGGCCAGCTTCACGTTGCCCGAATAGATCTCGTGCTCGCCGCGGGCGCGCCCCTCGCCGACGCCCACGCAGTTGAACGGGCGGACGATCGTGAACGGCAGGCCGTACTGCTCCCAGGCGCCCCGCGCGTAGTACTCGGAGGCGAGCTTCTGAAAGCCGTAGGTGGAGAGCGGTGGAGACGACGTGCGCTGCGCGCCCTCCGGCGTCGGGAATTGCGTCGTGGACTCGAAGACCATGGAGGAGCTGAGGAGGGTGGCCTTGACGAGCTTCCGGCTCCGATACGCCCAGAGGGCCGCGTCGAAGGCGGCCGCGGTGATCCGGTCGTTCTCGGCGAGGAGATCGTACGCGTATCGGTGGAAATAGGAGATCCCCCCGATCATCGCGGCGCACATCACGAAGTGGTCGCAATCCGCGACGAGGTCCTGGAGCAGGTCGAGGTCCTTGGCGTCGCCCTCGACCAGCCGGTAGCCCGGATGCGCGTCGTAGGACTTCGCCACCCTGCCGTACTTGCTGAAGTTGTCCACCCCGACCACCTCGTACCCGTGCTCCAGGAGCTCGGCGACGAGGTAGCCCGCGATGAAGCCGTTCGATCCCGTGACGAGGACCTTCATACGACGCTCACTCCTCCCGGAACGGAGTTCCAGACGTCGATCACGGTCTTTCCCCGCATGTCCAGTGCCTTGTACGCCCGATGCGGTGCGCCGACGAAGAGCAGGCCGGAGCGTTCGACGACCTCCTCGGCGGGGAGGATCCACGGCCGGTCGAGGTAGGGATCGGCGCAGAGCACCTCCTTTGCCTCGAAGACCAGGCACTTCCTGAGCTTGAAGGAGAGCGAGTCGCGCGGGTCGTCGGAGTCCGCCTTGAAGGTCATTCCCAGGATGCCCACCGTCATCTCCCGCAGGTCGTACCTCGACGTGACGCGACGCACCAGGTAGTTGGGCAGGCCCTCGTTGACCAGCATGGCCGAGTGCCCCAGGAAGAACGCGTTGTTGTTGAAGGTGGCCAACTGCATCGTGTCCTTGAACAGGCAGGGGCCCGCGGCGAATCCGGCGCGGGGGAAGCCTCGGGCGCGAGGGTACTTCTCGGTCATCGCGCGGTGGATCTCGTGGAAATCGAGGCCGCAGTCGTTCGCGATCATGTAGAACTGGTTCGCCACGGCGAACTGGATGTAGCGCCATGCGTTGTTGTAGAGCTTCGTCAACTCGGCCGCCATGGTCGGCAAGCCGATGACGTCCGGGGTGAGCAGGCCGAAGAGGTCGGCCGCGCGTCGCTCTGCGCGCGGCGTGGTGCCGGAGACGATCTGCGGAAGGGAGTGGATCTCCTCGAGCGCCACTCCCTCCGCGACGCGCTCGGGACAGAACGCAACGTCGAGGTCGAAGCCGGCCCGCTCCAGGGCGTGCGCGACCTGATCGGTCGTGCCCGGGTAGACGGTCGAGCGGAGGACCAGGAGCTGCCCGTCGCGCAGTCGCGACCGGTCGCGCCGGATCAGGTCGGAGTAGACCTCGAGACGCGGGTTCAGGTGTTCGTCGAGCGGCGTTCCGACGACCGTGATCACCGTGTCGGCGTCCCGGATCGCGTCGCTCGACGTGGTCGCCGTGAAGGTCTTCTTCCGCAGGACCTCCGGCAGGCATCGATCCGCTCCCGCATCGACGAACGGCATCACCCCCTGGTTCGTCCGTGCGACTTTTTCCGCGTCGATGTCCACGGCCACGACGCTCCGGCCGGCCAGGGCGAACGCGAGGCCCAGAGGCAATCCGACGTGCCCGCAACCGCCGATGATGACGATGTCGGCCATGGAGAAACACCCTCCGAACGGGGCTCCCGGGGCTCCGTGGCGGGAAACCCCGCCGGCTCGACCCAGCTGCCCGAGTCGTCCCGGGGGCCGCAGAGCATACCCTTCGCGCACCGAGAGCGGCAAGGCGCTTCATTCCGCCGCGATCGACACGCTCGAGAGCAGGAAACGACCTCGGATCAGGCCTCGTCCGCGCCGCGAGCGCCCCGGTAGTCGCTCGGTCGAGCGAGCCAGATCCAGTCGCTCAAGACCTCGAACTTCACGAAGGAATCCCGTACCGCGCTGGCGACTCCCCAGGTGCCTCGGTCGGAGAAGTCGTCTCCCGCGATGGTTCCGTCCGGGTTCAGGCGGCGCATGGCGAGTCGGATCGTCCGGTCGGTCGAATGGTAATCGTGGGAGGTGTCGACGTAGATGAAGTCGAACACCTCCGCCGTCTTCGCGAGGAAGCTCTCGGCCTCCTGCTTCCGCAGACTCACGTTCCGATCGAGGCCGAGACGGGCCAGATTGCGCCGAGTCGTCTCGATGTCCGGCGGCTCCCCGAACCCGGCCTGGCGCCAGCTCAAGCCGCTCGCGGACTCGGGCCAGTCCTTGCAGGGGGTGTCCTCGAACTTGTCGACGCCGACGATGGCGGCGTCACCGCGCCCTTCGCGCGCGAGGAGCGCGGAGAGGTACGCGACGTCGCGGCCGTGGTAGACGCCGAGGACGCAGAGCTTACGGAGATTCGGTCGTCTCGCGATCGTCCGAAAGAAGTTCCAATGCCCGTCACCCGAGTAGCCGATGCACACCGAATCGACCTCGTCCTTTTGGCGCCGCTCGGCCGGGGACAGTCGGGGGCGTGAGCGTCCCAGACCGAGGCCGCGCCGGAGCCCCCTGAGCGCTCTTCCGATGAGATGGGTCACCGCCGGCTCCTTTCGTTGCCCTACAGCAGCCTCTCGCTCCTGACCCAATCGTCGAAGCCGTCCGCGAGCTGCTCGAACGAGTCGATGGCGTAGAGCAGCGGCTGGAGATGCCAGACGTCGTAGTCCTGCTCGACGATCTCGCCCGGATCGAACGGGTGCACCTCGACCGAAACCGTCAGGCTGTGCTCCGCCTCCGAGGGGACGTCCGACGGCTCGGGGCCACCGCACCGGAGCTTGAATTCCGGCCGAGGCGACGCCATCGTCTCGACCGCGTCGGCCAGCCCCACCGAGGCGTCGCGGTCGCTCTCGCGCCAGCGGGCGGTGAGGGCGATCTCGAAGATCGTCGCGACTCCCGCCGAGCCCGACCCCGCGACGACCGTACGGAAGTCGTCCACGAAGTCCCGCGTGCGCTCGACCTTCCCCGGCTGCGGCCCGTGGGGGAGCCCGTCGGGGTGCAGCGTGATGGAGCCGTACTCGATCCCCTTCCGGCCCATGGACTCCTCAATGCAGTAGTCCAGCACTTCGTCCGATCCGACGTTCGAGTGATCGCAGGGAACTCGAAGCGGCGAAACCGCGGCGGCGTCCGGTACTGGATTGCTATGTCAACCCCGCCCTCCTGCCCCAAGACCCCCCCACGCACCCATTTTCCTCCCCGTGCCCGGGCCAAGTCTCGCGCAGGGGTCGCCGCGAGTCCGAGCAGATCATCCGGAGCGCGTCGATGACCGAGGACTTCTCCACCGGGTGAGGACGCTCCCCGGTCAGCATCTCGTAGAGGATGACCCCCAGGGAAAACACGTCACGACCTTGGAATGGTCGTCCTCGTCTCGGGTCCGTCCGACGCTCGCGCTGCCCCGCGTCCCACCGTGCAGCAATGAAGGCCGCTATCGGTCTCTGTGGCCCTAACCACGGATCATGGTGAGCACCATCTTGAATCGCTGCGAGGCTTGCACCGCATGGGGGACATTGGCGGGCATCAGGACGGTCTCGCCGGCAGCGGCCGGAACCGGCTTGCCACCGATGGAAAGGGCCACCGCGCCGTCCAGAACCTGAACCACCGCGTCGTAAGGTGCCGAGTGTTCACTCAGACCCTGGCCGGCATCGAACGCGAACAACGTGATGGTGCCCGCGGCGTTCTTCACGAGCGTGCGACTGACGACCGATCCCGGAACGTAGTCCACCAGCTCGTCCAGCTTCACGGGACGGGCCGCGGGAAGCTCGCCGGAAACCTGTTCGGGGTCCGCGGATTCCTGTGTCATGTCTTCTCCTCCCCTTGCTCTTTCGCGCCCGTTCTCACTCGCGGTGTCCCTCGTGCCCGTGCACGGAGGTGGCGTCGACGTCCTCGCCGCGAGAAGGCCCCGTGAAGGGCTACATCCTGCCGGTCATCAACCTCTGGAGCCCGAGCGGAATCGCCGCGATCATCGCGATCGCGATGAACAGCACGATGGCGCAAACGACGACCACGATCGTGTAACCCAGGGCTTTTTCCTGCGGCACCTTCATCAGGACGGGAAGTCCCAGGAAAAGCAGGTAGAGGCTGTACAGGCCCAGAAGCCCAAGAACGCTCAGGACCGGGACCAGCGAGAAGATCCCAGCGACCCACGCGGCCGTGCTGGAATACGCGGCGACCTTGAGCGACCGGATCGAGCTCTTCTGGCCGCCGAAGGGCGCGGCGAGGGCGTCGATGAGCAGGGCAAGCACGAAGATACCGACGACCGCGAGGACCCAGTGGAGGACCGCGCTCGAGACGGCGGTTCCCAGCGGGACCCGGAGCGTTTCCCCGAACGGAACTCGGATCCCGAAGACGGTCAGCCCGATCAGAGACGCCACGGGCCCGATGGCGCACATCGGAAGCACGTAGCCGGCGAAGATCGCGGAAGCGGTCGCGGGCTCGGCATCGATCGCCTGCCACTCCTGCTTCGGCCTGAACAGGATTCTCTGGACGCGGGCGACGAGATTCATTGCCGTTCCTCCTGCGTTGGCGGGCTTCGCGAGGATCTTGCGCCCTCGCCCGGAACCAAGTCAAGTCGCGACCACGGTGGCCGCAATCGGGTTGATCGCGGTGCGCGCTTGGCACCCTGGCGTTCAACGTGCGACCGCCGGCGCCGAGGGACATGACGGTCGCGACGTCTCGTGGGAAGGTTGGTGGGTCGCGCCCGGGAGCGCGACCCGGAAATCACTTGTGCTTACTCTCGGCCGTGCCGATCTTGCTGATCGTGAACTTCGAGAAATCGATCCCGATGTCGACACCTTCGCCCGTTCCAGCGAGCGCGAGGGAGACCTTCCCCTTGGTCATGACCTCGACCGCGCCGGCCTTGGCCACGCCCGCATGGGCTGCCATCGAGGCGTACGACCCATAGATCTCGTTGATCGATCGTACGCCGGATATCTCGGCCTTGCCGTTGAAGATCTCGGTTTTCCCGAAGGTGAGGCCACCTCCGTGCACGGTGATCGCCACCTGCGCCGTCTGGCCGTTGGTGCAGGTAATGCTCCCCTCGCCCTTGGCGGTCTTGTAGATCGCCGACCACCCTTTGAGGCTGTAGGTCATGTCGCAGTCCTTCTTCTTCTCTGAAGGACTACCGGCGGCCGGATCGCTTGCCGAGGCGACCGAGGCCAGGATCACGAGTAACGAGGCCATCAACACGATCGCTCCCCTGCACCTTCTCGTCATAGGAGATACCCCCTTTCCTCGTCGACCAGCTTAGCCCCAAGGGGCGATCGGGGACAAGGACGTCGCGGGCGAGAGCATCCGCCGTACGTACGAGTGGACTCCGTGCGGTGCTCTACCGGCTGAGCTAACCGCCTGGAGCGTCGTCAGAGATCCGAGAATAGCACGGAGCTGACTCAAAACGGGGGAAGGGCAGGCGCCCTTCCCCCCGTTCTTCAGCGGTCCTGCGTGCGGGTCGTCAGGGGCAGCTGCTGATGTGAAGCTGCAGGTTGCCGTCCGTGATCCGAACCGGATCCACCGTGGCCGGATTGCCGTCCTGGTCGATGAGGAGCAGCGTGCTGCTAACCGGGTTCAGGGGATCCGTGAAGACGTGGAGGAAGTACCGGTCGATGAGCGCACCGTCTTTCGCTCCATTGCTTCCCGGCTCGTTGCGGTCTTCGCACCGGGCGAAGAAGTAGACGGGTATTGTGCCAATCTTGTTCCCCGAGATTCCCTTCAAGGTACCCGTCCCCTGGAACTCGATGTAGTTGAATGGAGTCGCGGGTGATGTCGAGCCCTCCGGGATGCCGGGGACGTTCCCGCAGGCGACGATCTGAACACTCCACCCCTGGAAATGGAGGTTGCCGACGTGGTCAATGGTGTTCCACTGGCCACCGTCGCCGGCGGTCGGGCTGCAGCCAGGGAACACGTTGCCGCCGAAGCTGTACTGCTTGCCCTGCGTCGCCAACTTCAGGCCCACGATCGGCTCGTACTTGGCTCCACCGCCGGTAAGCCAGCACTTGCCAAGCTGGCAGTTCGCACTGCCGATGAGCCAGTTGCGCTCGACTAAGGCCCCGCTTCCGGGAAGGTCGATAACGAACTCTCCCGATGTCGGGATGAGATATTGATAGTCACTCGGCAGCGTCACCGGGTCGAGGGTCTGCCTGTACGTGTCTTCGGTACACTGGGCTTGGATGATGTAGTAGCCATCGGCGCGGGTCACGACAGAGCCGCTCCACGTTCCGGCAAGGTTCACCACTCTGACCACGACATTGGCCAGAGGGGTGTCGCTGTCCTCGTACAAACCGTCTTGGTTGGTGTCGCACCGTACATACCCCTCAATGGTCGGGCACGCCATTGCGACACCGGCGCCCATGAAAGCCACCGTCAGGACTGAAAGAAGAACTACCCACCTTTTCATGTTTCCCCCCTTTTCGGCATTTTCGTCGCACCGCCGCGTATCAGCACTTGCCAAACCCCCGCTTCGTAACTGAGAGGTACTCTGCTGCAGCACCTCAGTCAATGGAGAAATTCGACGCAACTTCCCGGACGTGGCTTAGAACTTTTGACTATCTTCACCAAAATACCGCGGATAGGAACTCGAAGCTGCGAATCCACGGCGGCGTCCGGTACGGGAATGCCATGCCACCCCGCCGCTCCCGCCCTGAAACCTACCGCCCTGGCCCATTCTCCTTCCCGTGCCCGGGTGAATTCAAGCGGTTCGCCTCCACGCCGCGGCGAGGCCCTGGCGCACCTCGCCCGAGGCGCTCGAGGTCCTGAAGCGATACGCCTGGCGGGGAAACGTCCGCGAGCTGAAGAACCTCTTTCCTAGACTTTCCGAGCGCATGGCGGCGGATCCCTTGCCTTCGATTTCCGGCAGGCGCTACCATCGCGACCCAATCGAAATGATCGCGACAACCCACGCACCGGAGACGCTGACCGAGCGGGCCATCCTGCGATTTTGGGCCCCCTTGGCCGCCACGTGGCTCATGATGTCGGTGGAGGGTCCGTTCATCGCGGCGGTCATCGCCCGCCTCCACGATCCCGAATACAACCTCGCGGCCTTTGGGGTCGCCTTCTCGTTCGCGCTGCTCGTCGAGTCGCCGATCGTCATGGCGCTGAGCGCCGCGACGGCGCTCGTGCGCGATCGCCCATCGTTCCTGACGCTGCGGCGGTTCATCTACTCCCTCAACGTCTCGATCACCGTGGCGATGCTCGTCCTCCTCGCGCCCCCCGTCTTCCGTCGGATCATGGTCGATCTCGTCGGCCTGCCCGTGCCGGTGGCGCGATTGACTCATCTTGCGATGGCCGTGCTGCTGCCCTGGCCGGCGGCCATCGGGTACCGGAGGTTCTACCAGGGGGTTCTCGTCCGCCACAAGCTCACCCGCCGGGTGGCGTACGGCACGGTGGTGAGGCTGACGTCGATGACGGCCGTCGCCGTCCTCCTCGGCACGCTCAGCCCGCTTCCCGGCGTGTGCGTCGGCGCGGCGGCGCTGTCGGCCGGCGTCGTCATGGAGGCCATGGCGACCCGGCTGATGGCCCGCCACGTCGTGCGCGACCTCCTGGGCGGGACGGCATCGCAGGACCGCGGGATCCCGCCCCTGACGACGGGGCGCGTCGTGTGGTTCTACTATCCGCTGGCGCTGACGTCGATCCTGTCGTTCGGGATCAACCCGCTCATCAGCCTCTTCCTGGGGCACAGCCGGCTGCCGGTCGAATCGCTGGCGGTCCTTCCGGTCGTCATGTCGCTTCTGCTCCTGTTTCGCAGCGGCGGCATCGCCTACCAGGAGGTCGCGATCGCGCTCCTGGGAGACCGCGGCGAGCATTTCGAGCCGCTCGCGGCGTTCGCCCGGAAGCTCGGGGGCCTGGTGACGCTGGGCCTGGCCGTCGTCGCCTTCACGCCGCTTTCGACCGTCTGGTTCCAGCGCGTGTCCGGGCTATCCGCCGAGCTGGCCACGCTCGCGTTGCTCCCCATCCGGATCCTGACGCTCATGCCGGCGCTCGAGGTTCTCCTGTCGCTCGAGCGGGGCCTGCTCGTCCATGCGCATCGCACGCGCCGGATCACCTGGGCGACCGTCGTCGAGGTCGCGACGGTCGTCGGCGTGCTGCTCGTCGGCGTCGCCGGCTTCGAGCTGGTGGGGGTCGTGGCGGCCTCCCTCGGCCTGCTCCTCGGAAGGATCGCTTCGACCGGATTCCTGGCGGGACCGGCCCTGGGAAGGGCGGCGCGCCGCGCGTGAGCCGGTGGCGCGGAGGTCGGCCCCACCCACCTCCTACGCCAGCCCCAGGTCCGACTCCGTCTCGGCGCGGACCGACTGCGGCGCGTCGCTGGCGGGGAAGCGGACGGTGAACGTGGTGCCTCCGGGGGAGGTTCCCACTTCCACCCGGCCCCCGGCACGGGTCACGATCCCGTGCACGATGGCCAGGCCGAGCCCCGTGCCTCGCCCGACCTCCTTGGTGGTGAAGAACGGCTCGAAGATCAACGGCAGGGTCTCACCGGAGATCCCTTTCCCGGTGTCCTTGATCCGGATGCACACCTCCCGCCCGTCGAATGATCTCTCGGTGACGACGGTCAGCTCGCCCTTCTCCTCCATCGCGTCCACGGCGTTGACGACGAGGTTGAGCACCACTTGCTGCAGGTGGCCCGGATCGATCAGGATCGGCGGAAGGCTATCCCCCGCGACCCGCGTCGTGCGGATGTTCTGGAAGCTCGCCTGCTGCTGAAGGAGCATCAGCGTCTTGTCCACCACCTCGTCCACGTCGGTGAGCGTCGGCTTGGACTCCGACTGGCGCGAGAACTCGAGCAAGCCCTTGACGATGTCGCGGCACCGGAGGGTCTGCTTGACGATGATCTCGAAGTTGCGCCGCTGGGGGTGGTCCGCCGGCAGGTCCTCGAGGCCGAGCGTCGCGAACGTCAGGATGCCCCCCATCGGATTGTTGATCTCGTGCGCGACTCCCGCCGCCATCCTGCCCAGGGAGACCATCCGCTCGGCCTCGACCATCTTCGATTGCATCTGCACCAGCTCGGCGGTCCGCTCGCGGACCTTGTCCTCGAGCGTCTGGGTCCACTGCTCCAGCTCGTCCCGGGCCACCCTGAGGCTCGCCACCATGGCGTTGAACGACACTGCCAGCGTGCCGATCTCGTCTCCGGAGGTGACCGGCACCGTGTGATCGAGATCGCCGGTCGCGATCCGCCGCGTCGCCCCGGCCATCACCGCGAGGGGCCGGACCATGGCGCGCGCGATGACGTAGGTCAGGCCGAAAACGATCAGCACGCCGACGCAGGCGACCACCAGGAACGTGAGCATCACCCGGGTCCGCAGGGCGAGGTAGGGGTCCTCCCTCACGCCGACGCCCAGCATCCCGACGATCCGGCCCCTGGGGTCCCGGAGCGGCTCGTAGGCCGTGATGAACCACTCCTTCACCACGAACGCCGGACCGAACCAGGGCACTCCTGAGTCCAGCACCTTCGCGGCCACGTCGGAGGAAACCTGCGAGCCCAGGGACGTCTCCGTGGTCGAGACCCGGACGTCCCCGAGGAAGATCGACACGGCCCCGACCGGCCTCCCGTCGAACGTCTCGTTCCCGAAGACGGCCAGCTTGACCTGGTTCACGACTTCGGTGTTGCGGCTGATCAGGACGCCGCCGTAGGCCGCCCCGACGATCCTGGACCCGATCCTGACCGGCGCGGCGGCGAACAGGACCGGACCGCGGTCGACCGATTCGTCGGAGACCGGCCGGCTCCTGGGGACCCGTACGATCGGCAGGAGCGCCTGCCGGGAGAGGCCGTTCCCCTCGAGTTCCAGGGCCCTGGCGTCGAGCACGAGGGTGCCGGAGACGGTCTCTCCCGCCAGCGCGGAGCGCAGCATCGCCTCGCGGGCCCCGGCGTCCCTGAGCACGGCCTCGCTCCCCGAGGAGGTCACGAGCCGTCCTCGCGCGTCGACGAAGCCCGCGAAGTCCAGGGCGTTGTCCGCGCGCAGGGAGGCGAGGAGCCCGGGGAGGTGCTCCCGGTCGGCTCCCGCGATCCCTCGGAGGAGCTGCGCCGACGCGCTGCAACGGACCACGGACTGCCGCGCGCGGTCGAGCCGGAGCTCGTACATCATGCGTGCCGTCTCGAGTCCGGTCGAGACGCGCTTCTGGGCCTCCCCCAGCATCGCGCGGGTGATGATGCCGGAGCCGATGGTGATGGACACGGACGCGCCCAGGAGGACGAGCAGGATGAAGGCGAGCGTGATCTTGACCCTGAGCGACAGGTCGCGCAAGAACGAGAGCATCGGGAACCCAGGGATTCGAGGGGTTGAAGCTCCATTCTTGCCCCCCGGTCCGGGCGAGTCAACCGGGGGGCGAGCGTCCCGTCCCGTCCCCTCCGCCGTCAGGTGCGCACCACGTGGACCGAGCAGCTGATGCAGGGGTCGTAGGCCCGCGCCACGATCTCCAGGCGGTGCCGGATCTCGTCGTCCGTCGCTCCCTTGGCGTCGCGGACGGTGGCGCGCATCTGGTCCTCCGCGTTGAGGAGGTTCTGCGCCGTGGGCGTGATCACGTCGGCGGCCAGGACCTTGCCGCCGGCGTCCAGGGTGTACGAGTGGAAGAGCGTGCCCCTCGGGACCTCCACCGCAGCGGCGCCGCTCGACGCCCGCATGCGGTAGGGCGCCGGCGCCTCGGGCTCGAGCCCCTCCTCGAGCAGCCGGTTCACCACGCGGAGCGCCTGCTCCACCGAGTAGATCATCTCGACGGCCTGGGCGACGTTGTTCGCGACGATGTTGCTCGAGGGCAGACGGAACCCGATCCTCTCCCAGGCCTCCCGGGCCAGCCCGCCGATCCGTTCGCCGTGGAGGGTCAGCCGGGCGAGGGACCCGACCATGTAGGACCTCCCCCGGTGCTCGCTGTGCTTGGCCGTGGAGTGGAGGGCCACCCGCTCGTTGGTCAGGCTGCGGTAGTCCGCCACCGGGATCCGCTCGCCGGTCGAGAGCGCGATCTCGTTGCCGAAGAAGAAGGCGTCGTCCTCCGGGACGAGCGCCGCCACGCGGATCGGCTCGCTCACGAACTCCGGCATCCTTATTCCGGCCAGGACGTCGATGACGCGCTTGCAGTCCTCGACGCCGGCCTCGAGGTCCCGGCGGAGGACCAGCATCTCGTCCAGGGTGGGGAAGCGGCCGAACCCCCCGATGACGTGGTTCACGGGGTGCACGGCCCGGCCGCCGGTCACCTCCTGGATCGAGTTGCCGAGCTTCTTCAGGCGAAGAGCCGTCGCCACGACGTCGGGGGCCACGGCCGCGAGCGAGATCACGCTCGGGTGCCCGAGCACGTCCGGGAGGGCCAGCACGAACACGTGCAGGGCATGGCTCTCGATGTTCTGTCCCTGGAAGGAAAGGTCCCTCAGCATCCGCGCCTTCCGTGAGACGTGAACACCCAGCGCGTCCTCCAGCGCGCGGAGGGCCGCCACCGTGTGGCCGTGGGAGCAGATGGCGCAGATGCGGGAGACGATGGCGGGGATCTCGTCGGCCGTCCGGCCGACGACGAGCCCCTCGAAGAGCCTGAGCCCCTCGAAGATGTCGAACTCCAGCCGCTCGATCCGGTCGCCGTCCAGGACGACCGTGACCCCGCCGTGCCCTTCGACCCTGGCCAGATGGTTGACCGCGATGGTTCTCGTCATGCTGCACCTTCCGGACGCTGCCAATCGATCACCGGAGCGGCGAAGGTCCGGAGCTTCTCTCGGATGGCCTCGTCGCTCAAGCCTTTCTCGATGAGGACGTCGCGCATCGACTCCAGGTTCGCCTCCACCACGGGTCCCCGGCAGCCGATGCAAGGCACGTTGAAGCCGGGGCACCGCGCCCCGCACCCCGCGGCGGAGACCGCGCCGGCGCAAGGGAGCCCCTTCGAGATCAGGAGGCAATCCCTCTCCAGCATCTTGCACTCGTGGCAGACCGGCGTCGTCGGCGGCAGGGGGACGTCGCCGACGAGGAGCGACGCCACCGCCCTCACGAACTCGTCCTTCTCGATGGGGCAGCCCACGAGGGGGTAATCCACCTTGACGTAGTCGGAGAGCGGCCGGTGGGGATGGGCGTCGAAGTGCGCTCCTTCGTCGCCGTAAACCACGACGCTCTTCCGATC